>CAIYXH010000165.1 GCA_903930195.1 uncultured Actinomycetes bacterium
CCGAGGCGGACGAGGTCACCGTCGAGGCGAATCCGGAGACGGTCACTCCTGCGCTCGCCGCGCTCCTCCTGCGGAACGGCGTCGACCGGATCTCGCTCGGCGCCCAGACCTTCCAGCCCCAGCTCCTCGAGGTGCTCGAGCGCTCGGCGACGCCCGACGACGTCCGGCGGGCCTTCGCCACGCTGCGCGAGGCCGGCTTCGCGAACCTCTCGCTCGACCTGATCTACGGGATCCCCGGTCAGAGCGCCGACGACCTCGGCCGCGATCTCGACATCGCGCTCGAGCTCGGGCCCGAGCACCTCTCCGCCTACGAGCTCGAGGCAAAGCCCGGCACGCGCTTCACGCACGCCCACGGCGTGGAGCTCGAGCGGCAGGCCGAGGCGATGGAGGGGTACTTCGAGGCGGTCGTCGCCCGCCTGACGGGCGCCGGCTACCGCTGGTACGAGACCGCCAACTTCTGCCGGGTCGAGGAGGGACGCGACCTGCGCTCGCGCCACAACCTCGCCTACTGGCACGCGAGCGACTACCTCGGCATCGGTGTCGGCGCCGTGAGCACTATCGCCGGCAGCCGCTGGCGCAATCTGCCGTCGCTTGCCGGCTACGCCGCCGCGCTCGTCGAGGGCCAGGCCCCGCCGCGCGAGGTCGAGCCGCTCGCCGACGAGACCCGCGAGGCCGAGCGCGTGATGCTCGGCCTCCGCCTCGACGAGCCGCTGCCGCTCGCGGGCATCGAGCACGTCCTCGACGAGGCCGAGCTCGCCCGCCTCGAACGCGGCGGCCTCGCCGAACGCCGCGGCGACACGCTGGCGCTCACGCCCCGCGGCCGCTTCCTCGGCGACGCCGTCACGGCCGCGCTGCTCGCCTGAACCGCCACGGCACTGGGCCATGGCTTTCGGAGACGGGCGCGCCCCCGGCTCGGTGGTCTCCTACCATGGGCGGATGGAGATGCGGCTCACCGAGCGGCAGGAGGAGATCCTCGGCCGCGTCGTCGAGGAGCACAGCACGACGGGCCAGCCCGTCGGCTCGAAGACGCTCGTCGAGCGCTCCGGCTTCCCCGTCTCGCCCTCGACCGTCCGGGCAGAGCTCGCCGAGCTCGAGCGCCTCGGCCTGCTCACGCACCCGCACACCTCCGCAGGCCGTGTCCCCACCGAGGCCGGCTACCGGATCTACGTCGACGCGCTGCTCGCACGTCCCTCGGCGCGCCCCGCCGGATTCCCGCTCGGGCTCGAGACCTCGCGCGCCGAGGTCGAGGAGGCGCTGCGCGCCACCACCGAGATGCTCTCCCAGGTCACGCGCCTCCTGGCGCTCGTCTCCGCACCGCCGCTCCAGGCCTCAACCGTTCATCACGTCGACGTCCTCCAGCTCCAGCCGGCCACGGTCGTGGTCGTCGTGATCACCTCGACCGGGGCGGTCAGCAAGCAGCGCTACGGCTTCGCGCACGCCGTCGACCCGGGGCTCGTGCTCTGGGCCGGCGAGTACCTGCGGGAACGTCTCGTCGGCGCGCGGCTGCGCTCGCGCGTGCTCTCCCAGGCGTTCGAGGATCCCGACCTGACCCCGCCCGAGCGCGCGTTCGTCGGCGTGCTGCGCTCGGCGTTCGACCACGTCGAGGAGGAGCGCCAGCTCTACGTCGGCGGCGCAGCCGGCCTGCTCGACGAGCTCCGCACCGAGGAGATCGGGGCCTACCGCAGCCTGCTCGAGACGCTCGAGAAGCGTGCTGCCCTGCTCGACGTCCTCGCCCAGTCGGTCGGGCAGCAGCGTCCGTTCGCCCGCGTGGGCGAGGAGCTGCAGCCGACGGGCCTGCACAGCGTCGCGCTCGTCGGTGCGACCTACGGGATCGGCCACCGGCCGCTCGGGACGGTCAGCCTGCTCGGCCCGCTGCGGATGGATTACGCGAAGGCGCTCAGCACCGTGCGCTCGGCCGCGCACGAGCTTTCGCGGTTCGTCGAAGAGGCCTACGAGGACAGCTAGAGGACAGGGCTGAAGCCCTGTCCCTGGCGAGCGCCGTCCCGACTGGCACCATTGGGCGATCGTGTCCGCGACCCAACACGACTACTACGAGCTGCTCGGCGTCGACCGCGACGCCGACGAAGGCGCGATCAAGAAGGCCTTCCGCAGCCTCGCGCGCCAGCTGCACCCGGACGTCTCCGACGCTCCCGACGCCGACGTCCGCTTCCGCGAGGTGACCGAGGCCTACGAGGTGCTGACGAACACGGAGACGCGCCAGCTCTACGACCGCTACGGCCACGCCGGTCTCAAGTCCGGCGGCTACCAGCCGAGCAACTTCGACTCGAGCAGCCTGGGCGACCTCTTCTCTGCCTTCTTCGGCGGCGACGAGGCCTTCGGGCGGCGCGGCCCGGCACGCGGCGGTGACGTCGCCGCCGAGATCGAGATCGAGCTCGTGGACGCGGCGCGCGGGGTCAGCGTCGACGTCCCGCTCGAGGTCGCCGTCCCCTGCAAGACCTGCGGCGGCGACGGCGTCGAGCCCGGCACCGACACGCACACCTGCGACCGCTGCGGCGGCGCCGGACGCCTGCAGCAGGTCTCGCGCAGCGTCTTCGGCGAGTTCGTCCGCACCGGCGCCTGCCCGACGTGCAGCGGCACCGGCCGCATCTTCGAGCACCCCTGCGACACCTGCGAAGGCCACGGCTTCACCGCGGAGACGAAGTCGCTCCCGGTCGAGATCCCGGCCGGCATCCACGACGGCCAGCGGATCCGCATCTCCGGTGAGGGTCACTCCGGCGGCAGCGGCGGCATCCCGGGCGACGCCTACGTCCTCGTCCGTGTCCGTCCCGACAAGCGCTTCGTCCGCGAGGGCGACGACGTCTTCAGCCAGGTCGACCTGACGATCGTCCAGGCGACCGTCGGCGCGACCGTCGCGGTCGAGACGCTCGAAGGCCCAGTCGAGCTCGAGTTCGAGGCAGGCACCCAGCCGGGCCAGGTGCGCGTGCTGCGCGGCCGTGGGATGCCGGTGCTCCAGGGCTTCGGGCGCGGCGACCAGCGCGTGCTCGTGAACGTCTCCGTGCCTCGCCGGCTGACCGACGAGCAGCGCCGCCTACTGGACGAGTTCGAGCGTCTCTCCGACGACGAGACCTACCGCGCGGACGAGGGCTTCTTCGACAAGCTGAAAAGCGCGTTCCGTTGATCCGCGTCGCCGTCACGGCTTCAGCCGCGGCGGCCGAGGAGCTTCGCGCTCGCTTCGTCGAGCTCGCACCCGAAGGGTTCGAGGAGACGGACATCCCCGGTGGGATCGAGCTCGCGGCCTACGGCCCCACCGCGGAGCGCGTTCGCGCAGCGATCCCCGGCGCCGTCGTCACGGTGGTGGAGGACGGCTGGGAGGAGCGCTGGCGCGAGTTCCACCGTCCCGCAGTCGTCGGGAGCCTCTGGATCGCCCCGCCCTGGTTCGACGCACCCGCTGGGCTGACGCCGATCGTCGTCGACCCGGGCCAGGCCTTCGGCACCGGCGCGCATCCGACGACGCAGCTCTGCCTCGGGCTGCTGCTCGACCAGGAGCCGGGAAGCGTCCTCGACGTCGGCTGCGGCTCGGGCATCCTCTCCCTGGCCGCGGGCAAGCTCGGCTTCGGGCCGCTCACCGCTGTCGATATCGCCGAGGCGGCGGTCGAGGCGACGCGCGTCAACGCCGAGGTCAACGGCGTCACCCTCGAGGCATTCGTCGTGGACGCCCTCGCCGGCGAGCTGCCAGAGGCGTCGCTCGGGCTCGCGAACATCCTGCTCCCGGCCGTCGAGGCCCTCGGCCCCCGGCTGCAGGTCGAGCGGCTGATCGCCTCGGGCTACCTCGTCTCGGATACCCCCTCGCTTCCCGGCTTCCGGCACGTCGAGCGGCGC
>CAIYXH010000166.1 GCA_903930195.1 uncultured Actinomycetes bacterium
AGGGTTCGTTTGTAAGCGGGAAGTGGTTCGTCCTCCCGCCTACAGACGCTTAGAGCGACTTCGCCAAGCGAGCGTTTACGGCGTCCCAATCGACGTTGTTGAACCAGGCATCGATGTACTTGGCTCGGGCGACTTGGTAGTCGAGGAAGTAGGCGTGCTCGTAGACGTCGAGCCCCACGAGTGGGGTCGCGTTCCAGACGGGGAACGTGTTCTGCGCGTCGCCGATGTAGTTCATCAGCCGGCCCTCGTCCCAGTCGTAGGCCGTCCAGGCCCAGCCGCGGCCGGCCATCGCCGTCGCCTTCAGGTCGGCCTTCCAGTCGGCGGCCGAGCCGAAGTCGCGGCGGACAAGCTCGCCGAAGCGCCCACGGGGATCCCCGCCGGAGCCGCCGAGATGCTCGAAGTAGAGCTCGTGGTTCTTGATCCCGCCGATCGCGAAGGTGAGGTCGACCTTCAGCGCGCGCAGCTCGGAATACGTCTGGTTCGCGCTCGTGAGATCGACGCCGGCGAGCTTGCCGAGGATCTCGTTCCGCTTCGCGACATACCCCTGATAGAGCTTGTAGTGCGCCTCGATCGTCGCCCGCGAGATCCCTTCGAGCTCGAGGAGCGCCGGCTTCAGCTCCCGCGGAGCGATCTCCTCGTGGTTATAGGCAAGGGCCATTGGTTGCCACTCCTCTCGCACGCCGCCGAGGCGACTTCGGTTTCCGCCAGGGACGGCGCGGAGCATATCCTCACGCTGACGCCGACCCGAGGAGAATAAGCGATGCCGCACGAGCTTCCCGCCCTGCCGTACACCTTCGATGCGCTGGAGCCCACCATCGACGCAAAGACGATGGAGATCCACCATGACAAGCACCACCAGGCCTACGTCACGAACCTCAACGCCGCCCTCGAAGGGACCGGGCTCGAGGACGTGCCGGTCGAGGAGCTGATCGCGGATCTGGATCGCGTTCCCGAGGAGAAGCGGGCTGCGGTGCGGAACAACGGCGGCGGCCACGCGAACCACACCCTGTTCTGGACGATCATGCAGCCGAAGGGCGGCGGCGATCCCGAGGGCGCGCTCGCCTCGGCGATCGAGTCGGCGTTCGGTGACCCCGACCAGCTGAAGGCGGCCCTGAACGACGCGGGCGTCAAGCGCTTCGGCTCGGGTTGGAGCTGGCTGATCGTCGACAACGGCGAGCTCAAGGTCGTCTCCACTCCGAATCAGGACAGTCCCCTGATGGAGGGCAAGACGCCGATCCTCGGCATCGACGTCTGGGAGCACGCCTACTACCTCAAGTACCAGAATCGCCGGCCCGACTATCTCGCCGCCTGGTGGGATGTCATCAACTGGGATCAGGTCGCGACGCGCTTCGCCGCCGCGCGCTAACCGATCCCGTTCCGGCTCGAGGCGAGGGGCAGGCTTCGGTCTGTCCCTCGCGCGTTGAGAAACCGAAACTCCTGCGATTCCGTAGGACCTGACGATGGCAATTGCGCTTGCAATCCCTAGGATCTCCGGCGTGTGCTCGGATGCTGAGCTGATCGAACGAACCGGCGCCGGCGACAAGGCGGCGTTCGACAAGCTCTACGCGCGCTATGCGCGCTCGATCTTCGGGCTCGCGCTCCGGCGCCTCGGTGATCGCGGGCGCGCGGAGGATGCCGTGCAGGAGACCTTCGTCTCGATCTGGCGCTCCGCGAAGACCTACAAGGCCGATCGCGGCCCCGGCGCCCCCTGGGTCTACGGCGTGGCGCGGAACGCGATCGTCGACCGCAGCCGCGCCCGCAACGAACCTGCCGCCGAGGCACCCGACGAGGCGACCCTCGAGGCAGGCCCCGACGAGCGGGCCGAGGTCGGCTGGACGCAGATGCAGGTGCATCGCGCGCTCGAGGCTCTGCCGGAGCGCGAGCGCGAGGTCATCGCGCTCGCCTACTGGAGCGAGCTCTCCCAGAGCGAAGTCGCCGAGAAGCTCGGCATTCCGCTCGGTACCGTGAAGACACGGACGCGGGCTGCGCTCTCGCACCTCGCGGCCGTCCTGGAGGACGAACTCGAATGACGCGTGACTTCGACGAGCTGATCGGGACGGAAGGGCTGCCGGAGGGCGAGCGCGCACGCCTCGAGCGCGTGCACGCGATGCTCCTCGCAGCCGGACCGCCGCCCGACCTCACCCTCGCGCTCCAGCGCGCGCCGCAGCCCGCGGCTACCCGGCGGACGCCGCGGTTCGCAGGCCTGCTGCAGCGTCCGATGTTCGCCGCCGCCGGCTACACCACCGTCGTCGCCGCTGCCTGCTTCGGCGTCGGCTTCGTGCTCGGCAACACCTCGACGAGCGCCAACGTCCGCGTCGTCGGCGCCGTCTCGATGCAGGGCACCGCGGTGCACAACGAGGAGGCGTCGATCAAGGTCGGGGCCGCCGACAGTGACGGCAACTGGCCGCTCGAGCTGAAGGTGGACAATCTGCCCCGCCTCGCGAACAAGAGCTCCTACTACGTGCTCGCGCTCGAGCGGAAGGGCCAACGCAGCCTCTTCTGCGGGATGTTCACGGTCAGCGCCGACGGCACGACAAACGTCCGCTTCAGCGTGCCGTACAAGATCACGAAGTCCAGCAAGTGGGTCGTCACGGCGATGACGCCGAGCACCGACTTCCCGGGTCACGTGGTCATGACGACGACCTAGAGATCTAACCGCGACGCCTCGAGGTCGAGGTCGCGGTAGACGCGCTGCATCACGTCGTCGTTGATCGTGCCGGCGTTCCGGAGCGAGCTGACCGCGTCGCGCTCGGCGTCGAGCAACTCGCGGCGGAGGCGCTGGAAGCGCGCCGACTGATCCTCGATCGTGCCGTCGTCCTCGTCGTCGAGCCGCGCCTTGAAGCGGTCGCGCCGGAAGGTGTACGTGCCCCGGAGGCGCTCGGCGGTGGTCGGGTTGACCCAATCCTCCTCGGCGAGCTCCTCGAGCCGCGCGAGCGCCGCCTCGGCCGCCTTGATCCGGGCCTTCGCGTCCTCGTAGGCGGCCGCGCCGTCGTCGGTGACGTTGAGACGGCGAATGAGCGCGGGCAGCGTCAGCCCCTGCAGGACGAGCGTCGCGACGATCACCGAGAACGTCAGGAAGATGATCAGCGTCCGGTCGGGGAAGTCGCTCGGGAGCGCGAGCGCCGCCGCGAGCGAGACGGCGCCGCGGATTCCCGCCCAGGAGAGGATCACCGGGTACTGCCACGGCGGGTACGGATCCTTCGCCCGGATCTTCGGGAAGAAGAAGCGCGATCCGTACGCGACGATCGGCACCCAGACGAGCCGGCTGATGATCACCGCCGCGCTCACGAGCACCGCGTCGCGGATGTACGACGTCGACGAGCCCTTGAGCGCGTCGATGATCGAACGCAGCTGGATGCCCACGAGCACGAACAGCAGCGCGTTGACGACGAAGACGAGGATCTCCCAGAACGCGTTGCCGGAGAGGCGCGTCTGCACGGTCGTCAGCTCAGGCGTGTACCAGCCCATGTAGACCCCGACCGTCACGGCCGCAAGCACACCCGAGACACCGAGCGCCGACGCAGGGAGGTAGGCGAGGTAGCCGGTGAGGACGGCGATGCTGACCTCGACCGGCGGGTCGTCGAGCACGCGCCTGACGCGGCGGACGACGTAGCCGACGCCCAGGCCGACCGCGATCCCGCCGACGACGTTGAGGACGAAGTGCACACCGACGTGCAGGATCGAGAACGTGCCGCCGACGGCGACGCCGATCGCCGTCTTGTAGAGGACGAGGGCCGTGCCGTCGTTGACGAGGCTCTCACCTTCCATGATCGAGACGACCCGGCGCGGAGCGCCGAGCCGGCCCGCGATCTCGGTCGAGGCGAGTGAGTCGGTCGGCGAGACGATCGCGCCGAGCGTGAAGGCCACAGGCCACGAGAGCCCGACCCACTGATGCGCCACCGCGGCGACGCCGGTCATCGTCACCGCCACGAGGCCCAGGGCGAGCTGGGAGATCGGCCGCAGGTTCGTGCGCAGATCGCGCAGGCCCGTGAAGAACGCGCTCGAGTAGAGGAGCGGCGGCAGGATCGCGACGAGGATCAGATCCGGCGGCAGCACCACGTGCGGCAGCCCGGGAACGAACCCGAGCGCGACGCCGCCGAAGACGAGCAGGATCGGGAGCGGCACCCGGAGCACGGGCGAGAGCGCGAGCAGCACGCCGATCGCGAGCAGGAGGGCAAAGAGCTGCAGCTCGCCGTGGGCGCTGAACGTCATCTGGCGTGGAGCTTATTGACGCTGCGGGATGTCTCAGCTCGAGGGACTGTCCCGGTTCCATCGGGGCTGTGGGGACAGCCCCTCGCCAACGACGAAGTGCCGGGTCTCCCCGGCACTTCTGTCTGAGCCCGGACCTGTCGCCCGGAAGTTACGCCGCGTCTGCGATCGCGTCGTCTGCCGCGAGCCGCTTGAGCGCGTCGGCTTCGATCTGCCTTACCCGTTCCCGCGTAATGCCAAGCTGCTTGCCGATCTGCTCGAGCGAGTTGGGGCCGTCGCCGACGAGTCCGAAGCGGAGGGAGATGACATCCCTCTGCCGTTCCGGCAGCTTCGCAACTGCCCGGCGAACCGCGTCCCCGCGGATCGTGGCGTCGACCTCGTCCTCGGTCGTCGGGCCGGTCGCCGCGAACAGCTCGCCGAAGCTCGTGTCACCGTCGGAACCGATCGGCGCGTCGGTCGACGCGACCGCGCGGGCCGCCTCGCGCACCTCGCGCACCTGCGAGAGCGGAAGCTTCGCGTGCGCGGCGATCTCCTCTTCGGTCGGAGCGTGGCCGAACTTCGCCGTGAGCTCACGCTCGGTGCGGGCGACCTTCTGCTCGCGCTCGACGACGTGCACGGGGATGCGGATCGTGCGGGCCTTGTTCGCGACGCCGCGCTGCACCGCCTGGCGAATCCACCAGGTTGCGTACGTCGAGAACTTGAAGCCCTTGCGCCAGTCGAACTTCTCGGTGGCGCGGATCAGGCCGATCACGCCCTCCTGGACGAGATCGCCGAGGGTGATGCCCTGGGTCTGGTAACGGCGGGCGATCGAGACGACGAGCCGGAGGTTCGCCGTGATCATCCGATCCTTGGCGGCCATGTCGCCGCGCTCGATTCGCTTCGCGAGCTCGACCTCTTCCGCCGCGGTGAGCAGCGGGTAGCGGCCGGCCTCGTTCAGAAAGAGCTGGAGAGAGTCGGTAGTAAGGGGTCCGTCGGAGCTGAGGTCGAGATCGAAGTCGTCGTCATCGGAGGCCTCGTCGAGCTCGGCGTCGATCTCGTCGAGGACGTAGGCAGGGGCAGGCCCGGTCGAGTCGTCGAGGACCGAATCCTCGGTTTCGTCGACCGCGTCGTCTGCGCGCAGGGTGATCGTGTCTTCAGTCATGTACTCCTTCTTCGTTCGATGACGGCCGCGCGGATTTCGAAACCGCTGCGTCTTTTTTTCCGTCACTTAGGATAACGCCTGGGTAGCCCCGAATATTTCGCGCCAGGGGCTAAGAACCGCATAAGAAAGCGGGTTTGAAGCCGTTAAGGGAACGCTAAGGAGCGCTGCGGCCGTTGGCCAGAAAGGCAGCGTGCGTGCTCGGCATCAGCTGCGCGAGAAAGGCCTCGGCGGCCTCGGCGTACTGTCGGATCTCGAACTGCGCGTGCTCGGAGTTCCGCAGCGAGCAGAAGTGCATCAGCGAGCGCGGGTTGCAGCTCCAGAAGTACTTCGTGAACATCGAGAGCGGCAGCACGGTGCGTGCGACCTCCTTGGCGACGCCTTGCTCGAGCATCCGCTCGTAGGCGGCGAAGGCCGACTCGGCCTGTCCGGCGATCTCGGCCCGCGCCGACTCACGCACGTCCGGAGCGACGGACTCGAAGGTGTAGGCGCCCGGCTTCCCGACCTGGGTGCGCACGTAGTCCGGCACGTAGAACTCCGCCTCGATCCGCGAGTAGCGCCCCGACCACTCGTTGTAGCTGTGGCCCGCGCGATGACGGTGGTGCTCGCGGACGACAAAGATCGGCGCCTTGACCAGGAAGCGGAAGTAGCCGTGCTCGAACGGGGAGCCGTGGCGATCGCGCATGAGGTAGCGGATCAGGCCCTCGTCGCGCTCTTCCATCGCCGACGAGGTGCTGTTGAACGAGACGCGGGCCGCGTTGACGACGGCGAGGTCGGAGGCGAATGCCCCGTCGAGGGCGAGGAAGCCGCCGTCGAGAACGGGGACAGTGGTGGGATCGTCGCTCAAGGGACGTGGACCCTAATCTGCTTCCCGGATGGACGTGCGTGTCGGCACCTCTGGCTGGTCGTATCCGAGCTGGCGTCCGGGCTTCTACCCCGAGGGCACGCGCAGCGATGAGTTCCTCGCGTTCTACGCGGCGCGCTTCGACACCGTCGAGCTGAACACAACCGGCTATCGCCTGCCCGGCGAGGACCAGTTCCGCCGCTGGGCCGAGGCCGTCCCCGACCGCTTCGAGTTCGCGCCGAAGCTCGCCGTACGCGGGCTCGACCGCATCCCGCTCGTCGTCGAGCGCGTCGCAGCGCTCGGCGACCGGCTCGGCCCGATCCGCGTGCAGGTGCAGAGCCCGCGCGACGACGGCCTGCTCGCGTTCGTCCGCGGCTCGGTCGACCCGGCGGTCCGGCTCGCGTTCGACTTCGCCGACGCCTCCTGGGGCCGTCCCGAGGGGCTCGTCTGCGTCAACGACCCTGACGCGGAGCCGTTCAGCTACATCCGCCTCCGCGAGCCGCCGTACACCGACGCCGACCTGCAGGCGCTCGCGGCCGACCTACGCCCTGGGAGCTACGTCTACTTCCGCCACGAGGACGCGCCGACCGCGCCCGCGTATGCCGCCCGGTTGCTCGAGCTCGTCTGAGTCGGCCGCGGCGGCGGCTTCGAGTCGACGAGGACCGCGGCGAGCAGCAGGATCGCCACGGCCACGGCGCTCTCGCCGATCAGACTCCGGCCGATGCCGCCGAGCAGCTTGTCACTCGCCCCGGCAAGTTTCGGCCGCACGAAGAAGTGGTGGATGCCGCCCCAGCCGACGGCCGTCGCGACCAGGCTGATCTTGATGATCAGCACGCGCCCGTAGCCGGTCGACCAGAGGTCGTGCAGGTGCGGCAGCCGCACGATCGCCAGGTACGTCCCGGCCGCGAGCACGAGCGCTACGAGCAGCACGGCGAGCCGCGAGAAGCGCAGGAACGCCTCTCGCCGGATCTCCCTCCCGAGCGGCCAGACGGCGATCGTGAGCGTCACGAGCCCGCCGATCCAGAGCGAGCCCGCCGTGAGATGCACCCAGTCGGCGACCTCGGAGAGCCACGACGAGCCGGGGTCGACGCCGTCGTGCCCGGAGACCGAGAGCCCCGCGACGAAACCGACCGCCAGGAGCAGCGCCGGCCAGTAGAGCCAGTCGCGCTCGAGGAGCCACGCGAGGTAGACGAACGCCGCCGCGACCGCGAAGCCGAGCGTCATCGCGACGAACGCCTTGCCGAAGCGCGTGCCGCCGGAGATCGGCGAGAGGTCGCCGTAGATGAACTTGCCGAACGGCAGCTGCAGCACGTCCTCGCAGCGGAGGCAGAAGGCGAGGATCCCGACCTGGATCACCGCGATCACACCGAGCAGCGAGACGAGCGTGAGCCGCCCGGCGAGCCTCGGGCCGAGCTCGAGGCCGCGCAGCACGATCAGGCGGAAGCCAAGCGAGCCGATCACGATCGCGAGCGAGAGGAAGTAGAGCCAGCGGACGAGGTGCTCGGTGCGCGTCGGCCCGCTCGCGCCGAACGCCTCCGTCGGCGGCAGCGCCTTCACCCGGACGCCGAACGTCCAGACCCCCGAGACGACGTGGCCGTCGGAGGAGAGGACGTGCCAGCGGATCGTGTAGGTGCCGGTGGGAAGCTTCCGCACCGGCGTCGTCACGACCAGCTGGTCGACCGTTGCGGTACCGGCGTAGTTCCTGCCGTGCTGGTCGAGCACCTGAACCACCGGGAACTGGGTGATCTGGTCGAAGTGCATCACGACCTGCCGCGGCGAGGACTGCACCTCCTGCGCGAAGCCCGGGCTTTCCTGCTTGAGCGTCGCGTGCGCCCACGCGGCCGCCGGGACGGCAAGCGCGACCACGCCCAGGATCAGCGCAAGGCGCTTCACCGGTGCGGGACGCCGGCGAGAGACGACATGTGCCCGAAGACGGGCGCATTGTCGCGATCGGAGAAGAGCATCACCGAGAGACCGAGCACCGCGACCGCGAAGCCGGCGCGCAGCAGCGAGGACCGCGGGCGGAAGACGAGCCCGAGCGGGAAGAGCGCAGCGCCGACGAGCGTCCAGCCGACGAGGTGGTGCAGGAACGCCGAGCGGGCGAAGAGCCACGTGTTCTGCTCGTGCACGAGGAAGGCGACCCCCGAGATGGCGATGCCGATCGGCGCG
>CAIYXH010000167.1 GCA_903930195.1 uncultured Actinomycetes bacterium
CGAAGAGGCGACCCGGGGTGGCCACGAGGATGTGGGCGCCGCGGGCCTTCTTCGCCTGCGGGCCGATGCCGGTGCCGCCGTAGACGGTGGCGATCCGGAGGTTCATGGCCTTCGCGAGCGGGAAGAGCTCCTCGGAGATCTGGTTGGCGAGCTCGCGGGTCGGGGCCAGCACGAGTGCGGACGGCGAGCCGGTCGCGCCGGCGGTGCGCTCGATGAGCGGCAGGCCGAACGCGAGCGTCTTGCCCGAGCCCGTGGGGGACTTGGCGAGGACGTCGAGGCCCGCGAGCGCGTCCGGCAGCACGAGCTGCTGGATCGCGAACGGGGCGGTGATGTTCTTGGCGGCCAGCGCGCGCACAATGGGCTCGCTGACGCCAAGCGTCTTGAAGTCGGACATAGGTCGTTCTACTCCTTATTTTGAACTCAGGGTCGAGATGCACCTGCTCGAAACGCCTGAAAAGGAGGAACGAGAAGCAAATCTCCACGGAGGCGAATGCCATCCGCAGGGCCACGGTAGCAGGCCGCCCGAGGGTTGAGCTCCGTCTATGGTGGCTGGGTGAGCGATTACGTCTTCTCGATGCACCGCGTCGACAAGTTCTACGGCGGCGACCGCCAGGTGCTGGCGAACATCTCGCTGTCGTTCCTGAACGGCGCGAAGATCGGCGTGCTCGGCCCGAACGGCGCAGGCAAGTCGACGCTCCTGCGGATCATGGCCGGCCTCGAGGAGACCTCGAGCGGCGAGGCGCTGCTGCAGCCGGGCGCGACGGTCGGCTTTCTCCAGCAGGAGCCGCACCTCGATCCGGCCAAGGACGTGCGCGGGAACGTCGAGGACGGGGTGCGAGAGACTCGCGACCTCCTCGACCGCTTCCAGGAAATTTCGAATGCGTTCAGCGAACCGGATGCCGACTTCGACAAGCTGCTCGACGAGCAGGCGAAGGTGCAGGAGCAGATCGACCGCCGCGACGCCTGGTCGCTCGACGCGACCCTCGACCGCGCGATGGACGCGCTGCGCCTCCCCGAGGGCGACCGCGACGTCGAGACCCTCTCCGGCGGTGAGCGTCGCCGCGTCGCCCTCTGCCGGCTGCTCCTCTCCTCGCCCGACCTGCTGCTCCTCGACGAGCCGACGAACCATCTCGACGCCGAGTCCGTCGCGTGGCTCGAGCGCTTCCTCGCGGACTACAAGGGCACCGTCGTCGCGATCACCCATGACCGGTACTTCCTCGACAACGTCGCCGGCTGGATCCTCGAGCTCGACCGCGGCAAGGGCATCCCGTTCGAGGGCAACTACTCCTCCTGGCTCGAGCAGAAGCAGGCTCGCCTCCAGGTCGAGGAGAAGCAGGCCTCGGCCCGCCAGCGCACGCTCGCGCGCGAGCTCGAGTGGGTGCGGGCGTCGCCGAAGGCGCGCCAGGCGAAGTCGAAGGCGCGCCTCGCCGCCTACGAGAAGCTCTACAACGAGGAGAAGGAGATCAAGGTGCAGGAGGTGGAGATCCACATCCCCTCCGGCCCGCGCCTCGGCGATCTCGTGATCAAGGCCGACGGTCTGACGAAGGGCTTCGGCGACAAGCTCCTCTACGACAACCTGACGTTCAACCTGCCGCCCGCCGGCATCGTCGGCGTCGTCGGCCCGAACGGCGCCGGCAAGACGACTCTCTTCCGCCTGATCGCCGGCGAGGAGCAGCCCGACGCCGGCACGCTGCGGATCGGCGACACGGTGCAGCTCGCGTACGTCGACCAGAGCCGTGGCGCCCTCGAGCCGAGCGACAACGTCTGGAAGGCGATCTCGGGCGGCCACGACATCATCGAGCTCGGCAAGAAGGAAGTGAACTCGCGGCAGTACGTCAGCTGGTTCAACTTCCGCGGCGCCGACCAGCAGAAGCGGGTCGGCGACCTCTCCGGCGGTGAGCGCAACCGCGTCCATCTCGCGAAGGTGCTCAAGGAGGGCGGCAACGTCCTGCTCCTCGACGAGCCGACCAACGACCTCGACGTCGACACGCTGCGGGCTTTGGAAGAGGCCCTCTTGGACTTTGCGGGATGCGCGGTGGTCATCAGCCATGACCGCTGGTTCCTCGACCGCGTCGCGACCCACATCCTCAGCTTCGACGGCGACAGCCAGGTCTCGTGGTTCGAGGGCACGTTCTCCGAGTGGGAGGCGTGGGTGAAGGAGACGAAGGGCGCCGACGCCCTCGAGCCTCACCGGATCAAGTACAAGCCGCTCGTTCGCGGCTAGGCGTCTCTCGTAGGGACAGGACTTCAGTCCTGTCCCGGTCTTGATTTCCGCCGCCTCGGTGCCGATGATCGCCCGGTGAGTGCTCCGGTTCGACTCCGCTACGCCGGGACTTGTGCCTCCTGTGAGACCGCGTTGCCGAAGGGCGCGCTCGCTCGTTGGGACCGTGAGGCGAAGGCGGCGACGTGTGTTGCGTGTCTCGGCGAGCCCGAAGCCGAGCTAGAGGAGGCCATTGACCGTGGCGTCGCCGGCGCATCGGCGCGTCGGGTGTATCAGCGACGCCACGACAAGCGCGAGCAGGCGATCAAGGCGGCGCACCCCAAGCTCGGCAAGGTGATCCTCGCCCTGACCGACGATCCGCATTCGACCCGTGCTTGGGGCGTCGGCGCCGTCGGCGAGAGCGTTCTGGGCGGCGTCCTCGAAAGGTTCCGCTCGGACTCGGTCGCCGTTCTCCACGACCGACGGATCGCCGGAACGGCGGCGAACATCGATCACATCGTCATCTCGGCTGCGGGGATCTTCGTGATCGACGCCAAGCGCTACCGCGGCAAAGTCGAAGTGCGGCCCGTCGGTTCGTTTTTCCGTCCGGTGAATGCGCTCTACGTCGGCGGGCGAGACCGGACGAAGGTCATTCATGGCATGGCGCGCCAGGTCGAGGCTGTGAAGAACGCTCTGGCCGGGACGCCGGACGACGGCCTTGTCCTGCGGCCCGTCGTCTGCTTCGTGGATTCGGAGTGGGGACTCTTCCAGCGTCCGATCGACTACGGCGGAGTCCGAGTGTTGTGGCCGGACGCCCTGACGAAGCTCATTCGATCTCATGGCGACCTAGCGCCGGCGACGGTTGCAAGGCTCGAACGTCGATTGATAGTCGCCCTGCCAACTGCTTGACGAGGCGCGAATCGTAGGAACGTCCACGTCGTTAAGTTGTCTCCAAAGGACATGTCCCATATGGTCGTGTCATGTTCGAGCGGGGCAAGCTCTATAAGCGCAACCGGATTCACGAGGCCTACAACGGTGCACGTCAGCTGCAGCAACAAGGTGGGATCCTCACTCCGGCAGGACAGCCCTTTCTCGTAATCATCACAGGCGAGAGCGGGGCGCGACATGGGTACCACGACCACCTCGATGCGGACGGCGTCCTCCATTACTACGGCGCTGGTCAGAACGGAGATATGGAGTGGAGTCCCGCAAATCGACAGCTCCGCGACCATGCGTCTCTTGGAAAGGACGTCCACCTTTTTCGGGAAGTCTCGAATGGTGGAACCAAGTGGCTGCGGTACGACGGGCAATACTCCACGGCCGGCCATTACTTCCATGAGAATGCGCCTGGAACTGATGGGGCTTCGCGTCGAGCGATCGTATTTCAGCTCGTTCCCCACGACGAACTGCTCGACGACCCTCCTGACGATGCGCGGGCGGTTGGTGCAATCGACGGCCGATGGACAATGGATTTCGCGGCGCTTCGTGATCTCGCGAACGTGTCACTGGGGCAGCAGCCGGCATCCTCGACCGGCAGGCGTCGATTGTGGGAGCGCAGTTACGACGTCAAGGTCTACGTTCGCCGGCGTGCGAACGGCATCTGCGAGGGCTGCGAACAGCCGGCGCCGTTCAACGATCGCAAAGGGCGGCCGTACCTCGAACCTCACCACACGCGACGGCTCACGGACGGAGGCCCGGACGATGTTCATCACGTAATCGGCCTTTGCCCGGCGTGCCATCGTCGCGTTCACCACGGTCAGGACGGGGAGACGTACAACAACGCTCTGTCCATCAAACTCAAGGAGCTAGAGCCGCCTCGCTGATCGCCTACTGCGCGCGAATGTCCGGTTCGACCGCGTGCTCGAGTAGAAGCTCGATCGGAACAACCTCCAGCGCCCGCTGATGCGTAGCCGCCAGCACGACCTTCGGAGCGCAGCCAGCCCGGTGCGCCTCCAGCCACCGCGCATCGCACAGGCACCAGCGGTCGCCGGGCACGAGCCCCTGAAACGACCACTGCGGCATCGGCGTCGAGAGGTCGTTGCCTGCGCGGGCTGAGAACTCCAGGAAGCGCTCGTCGACCTCGACACAGACCGTGTGACTGCCGACATCCTCGTCGCTCGTCGAGCAGCAGCCGTTGCGGTAGAAGCCGGTCAGAGGCTCGGTCGAGCACGGGAAGAGCGTCCCGCCGACCACGTTGATGTCCGGATCCGGCTCCATGCGTGCGAGCCTACTCCGCCGTCTGGCCGCGGCGGTTGAGGAGCACGCCGCCGAGCAGGAGAGTGGCGAAGGCGGCGATCTGCTCGCCGCCGCGCGCACCCGGCGGAATGTCTTCGTGGAAGAGGACGACGCCGGCCGCCACCGGGACGGCGTTCGTCGCGAGCGTCGCGAGGCCCGCCGCCGTGAGCACGTCGCCCCGCTGGAACGCCGCCTGCAGCTCGATCGAGCCGAGCGCATAGGCCACGCCCATCGCCGGCAGGACGAGCAGCCAGATCCCGCCGTGCACGGCGAGCTTCACCGTGATGTCGCCGATCGCGAACAGCAGCCCCGCCGAGAGGCCGAGGCCCGCCACCTTCGACAGGTACGCGCTGCCCGCCCGCAGGAAGAGCGCCGCACCCGCGATCCCGCCGCACCAGAGCAGCACGGCGGCAAGTCCCGGCTGGCGGCCGTCGGTATTCACACCGGTGAGGGAGAGGCCGAGCAGGCAGAGGCCGGCGATCACAGCGGCAAGCGCCACCTGCTCGCGGCGCGGCAGCCGGCCCAGGTGGCCGTGTGACGTCCCGAGCGCGAGGATCGCGACGCCCGCTCCGCCGAGCGCCTGCACGAGCGCGAGCGGCGCGAGCCGGAGCGCGGCCACGTAGACGAGCCAGCCGCCGCTCTCGGCTCCGAAGCCGACGAGCCAGCCGCGGCTCCCGAGCAGCACGCGCGCAGCCTGGAACGGGTGCCGCGCGGAGACCGGCGCCAGGTCGGCCGCCGCATCGTGCTCGCGCAAGTACGCCCAGTTGATCGCGACCGCCGAGACGGTGGCGAGGACGAGGCCGAGGGAGAGGCGCACAACCCCACGCTACGCGGTGGTGTCCTGTCCGGTGTCCCAAAGAGCCACTAGCGTGAGTTACAGCATGTCGGCAAACTGACGTAGGATGGAGTTGGTGAAGCGCCTTCAGATCATGATCGAGGAAGATCTCGATGCGGCGCTCGACGTCCAGGCACGTCGCGAGGGAGTTTCGAAGGCGGCTCTCGTTCGCCGTTACGTCGGAGAGCGTTTGAGACCGTTGTCCGCGTCGGACGATGATTCGCTTACAGAGCTCGTCGGGATAATCCAGGGAGGCCCGCGAAGCGACGCAGCAATGATCGACGACGTCGTCTACGGCCCTGAGCGTTGATCTTCGTCGACACCTCTTACTGGATCGCTCTGATGAGAGTCCAGGACGATCGGCATGCTCTCGCCGCAGAGCTGTTCGCTCGATATAGGGGTGAGCCTCTGGCGACCTCGAACCACGTCCGCGGTGAGCTGTGGACGTTTCTTCGGCGATTCACCGGCCACGCTCCGGCGGTTGCCGCAGTCGATCGAATTGACGCGGCGTCGCGCGTCGAGCTCCTGATCGTGTCACGGGAAGACGAGCTCGAGGCCTGGAGCTGGTTGCGTCGACGCGACGAGCGCCGCTACTCGTTCGTCGATGCCACGAGCTTCGCGTTGATGCGACGTCTTGCGATCCGAGATGTCCTCGCATTCGACGAGGACTTCGCTGCCGCCGGCTTCGTCGAGCTGCGCGCTTAGCGGTACTTCTCGACGAAAGCGAGCACGCGGTTCCAGGCATCCTCGGACGCCTCCGCGAACTCGTCCTGCTTGCGGTCGAAGAAGCTGTGCGGGGCGCCCGGGTACTCGACGATCTCGTGCTGGACGCCGGCGTCCGTCAGCGCCTGGTCGAAGGCGGCGTTGTCCTCGGCCGTGATGTGCGCGTCGGCGCCGGCCTGCAGTGCGAGGATCGGCGCCTGCATCTGCTCCGCCCGCTGGATCGGGCCGGGGTAGCCCTCGCGATCGCCCGTGCGGCCGTAGAAGCCGATCGCACCCGAGAGGCCATGTCCGCTCGCGGCGGCCATCCACGAGTGCCAGCCGCCGAAGCAGAACCCGACCGTGAAGATCGACGTGCAGCCACCGCCCTTCTCGCTCCGCAGCCAGTTGACCGCGGCGGTGACGTCCATCTGGACGAGCACCGGCTGGGTCTGGGCGACGTGGGGGGCGTAGTCGAAGTCCTCGCCGCGCTTCTCGGCGCCGGCCGTGCGCGCGAAGTAGTCGATCGCGATCGCGTTGTAGCCGCGCTCGGCGAACCGCAGTGCGACCTCCTCATAGAAGGAGTAGAGCCCGCGGACGTCCGGCAGCACCACGATCCCGACGCCGTTCGACTCCTCGGGCTCGGCGGCGAACGCCATCACGCGCGCCCGGTCGAGCGGCTCGAGGATCAGGTCGCGATGTGAGACGGCCGCGCCCGCGATGACCGGGATCGGCGGCGACGAGTCGAGGTCGAAGCACACGCCGCGAGGATAGCCCGCTACGACGCCGTTGCGCGGCGCTGCCAGCGGTCGCGCCACGTCTCGCGGGTGAGCCCCGAGATCAGCGCCCGCCGCTGCAGCTTCCCGCGACCACGGCCGAGCACGTTCACGCGGAAGGCCTGGTCTCCGAGCGGCAGCTCCACGGACGTCGTCGCCCCGTCGAGCGTGAGCGTCTCGCGCTCGACGTAGTCGGAGCGCGCATCCGGCCGCTCGCTGAAGCGCACCTCCCACTCGGTGACGAGCGGCGTCGCATCCCAGGCGAGCCGGAAGCCGTCGCCCTCGGCGCGGCGGACGTCGAGCGAGCCCGTGATCGTCGGCTTCGTCCGCAGCGCGCCGCCGCCACCGCTGCGCAGGCCGAGGCCGCCCGGAC
>CAIYXH010000168.1 GCA_903930195.1 uncultured Actinomycetes bacterium
CGACGTCCGAGGACGTGAGGCCGTAGTGCACCCAGCGTCCCTCCGGGCCGAGCTGCTCGGCCACCGCATCGACGAACGCTGCGGTGTCGTGGTCGGTGACGAGCTCGATCTCGGAGACACGTTCCGGGGTCGGCGCCTTTGCGGTCGCGCGGATCGACGCGACCTCCGCGGCAGGCACGACACCGAGCTCGGCCCAGCCGTCGAGGGCCGCGAGTTCCACGTCGAGCCAGATCGCGAACTTGCGCTCCTCCGACCAGATCCGCTTCATCTCGGGTCTGGTGTAGCGGGCGATCACCGCCTCAGTTTAGGCGAGGTCTACGACAGAAGCGCGAGGATGCGACCGGCGAGTGCGGCGGCGTTCTTCGCGTTGTCGACGCCGACCGTCGCGACCGGCACACCCGGAGGCATCTGCACGATCGAGAGCAGCGCGTCCATGCCGTCGAGCACCGAGAGCGACGAGCGCAGCGGGACGCCGATCACCGGCAGCTGGGTGTGCGCGGCGACGACGCCCGGGAGTGCGGCAGCGAGACCTGCGCCGCAGATGAGCACCTTGATGCCCCGTCCGGCCGCAGCCTTTGTGTACTCGGCGACGGCATCCGGGGTCCGATGCGCCGAGCGCACCTCGAACTCCCAGGGGATCTCGAGCCGGTCGAGCTCGTCGAACGCTGCCTGCATCCGGGCTCGGTCCGACTCCGACCCGACCAGAATTCCCACCAATGGCTCAGCCACGTGCTGCCTCCTCTGCGATGTCCGTTCGATAACGCATGCCCGTAAAGCTCACTTGCCCGACGGCCCGATAGGCCTCCGCCCGCGCCGACGCGACGTTGGCGCCGACTGCGGAGATCGACAGGATACGGCCGCCGTTCGTGATGAGCACCCCTTCCCGCGTCGCGGTCCCGCCCTGGAAGACGATCGCCCCGCCGGCCTCGGCTGCGGCGATGCCCGAGATCGGCGCATCGGCGTAGTCGCTGCGCGCCGGATAGTCGGGAGCTGCGCCCACCACCGTCACGGCGGCACGGTCTCCCGGCCGGACAAGGTCGGAGGAGTCGTCGCCCATCGCCGACGCGGCCAGGGCGGCGAGCAGATCGCCGTCGAGGCGCGGCATCAGCACCTGGGTCTCCGGATCGCCGAAGCGCGCGTTGAACTCGAGCACGCGGATGCCGTTCGGGGTCAGCATCAGGCCGGCGAAGAGACAGCCGACAAACGGCGTGCCGCGCCGGGCGAGCTCGTCGACGACCGGCTGGTGGATCTGGGCGACGAGGGTGTCCAGCTCCTCGAGTCCGGCGACGGGCGAGTAGGCCCCCATCCCGCCGGTGTTCGGGCCGAGGTCGCCGTCCTCCGAGCGCTTGAAGTCCTGCGCCGCGCCGAGGGCGACGGCGTGCGTGCCGTCGCAGAGCGCGAAGAGCGAGACCTCGGGGCCCTCGAGCAGCTCCTCGATCACGACCGTCCCACCGAAGGCGGCGGCGGCTTCGAGCCCCGCGTCGGCCTCCGCCTGGGTCTCGCAGACGAAGACGCCCTTGCCCGAGGCGAGCCCGTCGGCCTTGATCACACAGGGAGCGATCGCGGTGTCGAGCGTCGCGGCCGTCGGGACGCCGGCGGCCGTCATCACATCCTTGGCGAACGCCTTCGAGCCTTCGATCTGCGCCGCAGCCGCGCTGGGGCCGAAGACCGCGACGCCTGCGGCGCGCAATGCGTCCGCCAGCCCGGCGACGAGCGGCGCCTCGGGCCCGACGACGACCAGCTCGATCGCGAGCTCGCGGGCGAGCGCGACGAGGCTGTCGGTGTCGTCCGTGCGCACCGGGTGGCAGGTCGCGAGCGCGGCGATCCCGGGATTGCCGGGGGCTGCGTGGAGCTCCGTGAGGAGCGGGCTCGTCGAGAGCTTCCAGGCGAGTGCGTGCTCGCGTGCACCCGACCCTACGAGCAGCGTCCTCATTGCGCGGACGATAGTCGCGGCAGTCGCCGTCTTCCGCGGGAACGGACGACGCCTAGACTGCCGGGATGGCCAGGCTCGCGCGGACGCTCGTCCTGCTCGCCGTTCTCGTCGGTGTTGCGGCGGCCTCTGCGGCTGCGGCGCGGAGCCCCCGGCTCGAGCAGCTCGCACTCACCGCCGCCGACAACGCGAAGGCGAAGAAGGGGACGATCGCCCTCGCCGATCTCGGCTCCGGTTGGAAGGGCGGCCCGAAGGCGCCGAACACGACCTCGGCCCCCGACTGCGCCGGCAAGGACTTCTCGCGCTTCACGCTCACCGGGGTGAGCCAGACCGCGTTCACGAATGCGGGCACGACGCTGACGTCGCTCGTCCAGGTGTTCCCGAGCGACGCTCAGGCGCTCGGCGACTTCCGCGTCGATACGGGCGGCGACACGGCGCAGTGCGAGGGCGCCGCGCTGACGAAGGCCTACGGCCCGACGGCGAAGCTGCTCTCCGCGAAGAAGGTGAAGGCGCCGGCGGTCGGCAGTGTCGCCGCGGAGTTCACGATCGCGGTCAAGGTGGGCGCGAACACCGCCTACTTCGACGTGATCGAGTTCGTCCGCGGACGAACGATCGGCGGCCTCTTCACGCTCAACTCCGGCAGGCAGCTGGCCGGGTTGGGCGCCGTCGCCCGTCTGATGGACGAGCGGCTCCAGACGAACGTCGCCTAGGCGAGGACGCGCTCGCGCGCGGCGCCGACCCCGACGAGCTCCACCGGAACCTCGAGCTCGCGCTCGACGAACTCGACGTAGCCGCGGGCGGCTTCGGGCAGCTCGCTACGCGTCGCCGCGCCGTCGAGCTCCGTGCTCCAGCCCGGGAGCGTCTCCCAGACCGGCTCGGCGTGGTGGAAGTCGCTCTGGTGCGCCGGGAAGTGCGGCGTCTCCGAGCCGTCGCGCAGGCGGTAGCGCACGCAGACCGGAAGCTCCGAGAAGGCGGAGAGGACGTCGAGCTTCGTCAGGGCAAGGGAGGTGATCCCGTTGACGCGCACGGCGTAGCGGAGCGCGACGAGATCGAGCCAGCCGCAGCGGCGCACGCGGCCGGTGACGGTGCCGAACTCGCCACCTGCCTCCTGCAGCCGTGTCTGGTCGGGGCCTGCGATCTCCGACGGGAACGGGCCTTCGCCGACCCGGGTGACATACGCCTTCGCGACGCCGAGCACGCGGTCGATCCGTGTCGGGCCGATGCCGATGCCCGTCGCGGCGCCGGAGGCGATCGGGTTCGACGAGGTGACGAACGGATACGTGCCGTGGTCGAGATCGAGGAGGGTCGCCTGCGCGCCCTCGAAGAGGACGTCCTTGCCGGCCTTGAGCGCCTGGTCGACGAGCAGGGACGTGTCGCCGACGATCTTCCGCAGCCGCTGGGCGTACCCCTCGTAGCGGGTCGCAACCTCGTCGAGGTCGAAGGGCTCGGACTCGTAGATCCGCTCGAGCCAGAGATTCTTCTCGGCGAGTGCGACCTCGATCTTCTGGCGCAGGATCTTCGGGTCGAGGACGTCCTGCACGCGAATGCCGATGCGCGAGGCCTTGTCGGCGTACGCCGGGCCGATGCCGCGGCGGGTCGTGCCGATCTGGAGGGCGCCGAGGCGCCGCTCCGAGGCCTGGTCGATCGCGAGGTGCCACGGCATGATCAGGTGCGCGTTCCCGGAGAGCACGACGACGGACGTGTCGATGCCGCGCGTCTCGAGCTCGTCGAGCTCGCCGATCAGCACTTCGGGGTCGACGACGCAGCCCGCGCCGATCACCGAGACCTTGCCGGAGATCACCCCGCTCGGGGTCTGGCGGATCTTGAACGTCTCGTCGCCGACGATGATCGTGTGCCCGGCATTCGGACCGCCTTGGTAGCGGCACACGACATCCGAGTCTTGCGCG
The DNA here is from genome assembly GCA_903930195.1 of uncultured Actinomycetes bacterium. Taxonomy (GTDB): domain Bacteria; phylum Actinomycetota; class Thermoleophilia; order Gaiellales; family Gaiellaceae; genus PALSA-600. Next base: position 3,838 of record CAIYXH010000168.1, read on the forward strand.
AGCAGGTCGACGATCTTGCCCTTGCCCTCGTCGCCCCACTGCGCCCCGACGACAACGGTCGCTGGCACCTCCTAAGTCTGCCTGAGTCGCAGCCGGAGGCTCAGTGGAGCCGCGTCGGCGTGCGGCCGAGACGGCGGACGACGATGCGGTGCCCGCGGCGGCAGGTGGTGAAGCCGATGTCGGCGTCGCGGCGGATCGTGCCTTCGACGAGGTTCGAGTCGACCGACAGCCGCCAGGGATAGGTGTCCGACCAGCCGTCTCGATGTGCCAGGCACGCGTCGCAGGGCGCCTCGAAGCTCGTGGCTTCGGGCCCCACCCACACGTGCTGGCGACCGCTCATCGGTGCGCGCGCTCCGTCATGCGAGCTCCAGCTGGCGCGCGTCGCGCCGAGCAAGTCCCGGCGGCCGCTCGATCCGGCGGATGACGAGCTCGTGTCCCGCCGCGCAGCAGCGCCGTAGCGCCGAGCTCTCGGGCTCGATCCGGCCGCGAACAGCAGCCGCCTGCATCGCCTCGAAGAAGGTCTCACCGGCGAGTCGCGCCGCCTCGAGACAGGTCTCGCAGAGGCACGAGAACTGCGTCGCGGTGGGGGAGACCCAGACCTCGGTCATGCGGCAACCCGCGCGTCGTGCTCCGGGGCGAGATCGGAGAACTTCGCGAACCGCTTGAGGAACGCGAGCTTCTCGGTGCCGGTAGGCCCGTTGCGATGCTTCGCGAGGATGACTTCGGCAAGGCCCTGA
>CAIYXH010000169.1 GCA_903930195.1 uncultured Actinomycetes bacterium
GGCGGCGGCGGCGGCGTCCCAGGTGAGCTCGGCCCGGGCGCGCTCGGCACCGGCCCGCGCGGCCGCGAGCGCGACAGGGTCGGCAAGCAGCGAGCGCGCGGCCTCGGTGAGCGCCTCGACATCGCCGGCGGCAACGACGCGGCCGGCGCCGAACCGCTCGATCGGCTCAGCCAGGCCGCCGGCGTCGTAGGCGATTGCCGGCACGCCGGCGCCGAGCGCCTGCAGGAGCGCACCCGACTGGTCGAGCTCTGCGCGGTACGGGAAGATCGCGACCGTCGCGTTCGAGAGCGCCCGCTCGAGCTCCGCCGGCGGCAGGTAGCCGAGGCGCCACTCCGTGCGCGGCGCGGCGCGCAGGTCGTCGATCGGCATGGCGGGATCGCCAGCGACGAGGAGCCGCGCGTCGGGCAGCCGCTTCACGACCTCGACCGCATCCGCGAGACCCTTGTAGGGACGGATGACGCCGAGAGCGAGCAGCGTCTGGCCGTCGTCGTCACGCGGTGCGGAACTCGGATACACAGGGTGTGGGATGACCCGCGCGTCGACTCCGAGCTCGGCGAGCGTCTCGCGCCCGCGCTCGGTGTGGACGATCACGCGGTCGAACCGTCCGAGGAGCCGGCGCCAGAGCTCGAGCTTGCCGGCGGTACGCCGCGGCAGCAGGTCGTGCGCGGTGAAGACCGACGGCGACCGGTAACGGACGTAGACGTCGAGCTGCGGCAGCGCGAGCCACTGCAGGTGCAGCACGTCGGTGCGGCAGCGGCCGAGCGACGCAGCCGCCCAGACATGCTCGAGCACCTTCACCGGCAGGCGCAGCGGCGAGCGCTTGAAGAGCCGCGACGAGACCGGGTAGTACCGCGCATCGCGTCGGTACCCCTCGGCGGGCGGCAGCTCGGCGAACCGGAACGGCGAGGTTGCGAGCCGCACGTCTTGCCCGGCACGCCCGAGCGCGGCGGCGAGCTCGTGGTCGTACCACGGCGTGTAGGCGGGTGGATCCGCAAGAACGACGCGCATGGGCCTCTAGAGTAGAGCCGTGGTCGTCCGCACCTGGAACCTGTACCACGGCAACACCATTCCGAGGAGCCGCCGGGCCCATCTGCGCGCGATGGTGGAGCTGGCAGTCGCCGACCGGCCGTCGTTCGTCTGCCTGCAGGAGATCCCGGCCTGGGCGCTCGGGGAGCTCGCGGCGTGGAGTGGGATGAAGGTCGCGACCGCGCGCGCGAAGCCGCCGACGCTGGGGCCGTTCCCGATCCCGGCAGCGTTGGGGCGCGCCTTGACCGCGCCGAACCACGGGGCGATCCGCTCGGCGTTCGCCGGGCAGGGCAACGCGATTCTGATCCGTCCCGACGCGATCGTCCACGAGGAGAAGCGGATCACCCTGAACACGAACCCGTTCTGCGAGGAGGAGGGCGCCAAGCTCGGCCTCGATGCGCGTCGGATGCGTTGGTGGGAGCGCGAGCGCCGCGTCTGCCACTTGGTGCGCGTCGAGCTGCCCGACAAGCGCCGCCTGCTCGTCGCGAACCTGCACGCCACGAGCTATCCGCCGGACGTCCGCCTCGCCGACGCCGAGCTTCGCCGGGCGGCGCGGTTCGTCGAGCGACCGGCCGAGCTCGACGAGATCGTCATCCTCGCCGGCGACTTCAACATCACCCGCGCCCAGTCGAAGACGATCGCCGACCTCCTGGCAGCTCCGCCCGAATCGCGATGGTCGGACGCGGGGCCGCAGATCGACCACGTGCTCGTGCGGGGCGCGACCACGTCAGCGGTGCGCGTCTGGCCCGAGGAGGAGCGCCGGCTCGACGGCAGGCTCCTCTCCGACCACGCGCCGGTCGACGTCGAGATTCTCTAGGCGGGCGTCGGAAGCCCGAGCTCGCCGGCGATCGGCTGCAGCGCCGCGACGACGTTCGCGATGTGCTCGTCCAGCTCGAGGCCGAGCAGCTCGGCGCCCTCGGTGACGTCGTTGCGGTCGACGCCGGCGGCAAACGACGGCTGCTTCAGCTTCTTCCGCACCGACTTCGGCTCGAGACCCTCGAGGCCGGTCGGGCGCACGAGCCCGCAGGCATGGATGAAGCCCGAGAGCTCGTCGCAGGCGTAGAGGCTCTTCTTCAGCGGCGTGTCCCGCTCGACGCCGAGGTGGTTCGCGTGGGCGAGCACCGCCTGGATGACCTCCTCCGGATAGCCCTCCTCGCGCAGGATCGGCGCGCCGTCCTGGGGGTGGTTCTCGATCGTCGGGTGGATCTCGTAGTCGAAGTCGTGCAGCAGCGCGGCGACCCGCCACAGCTCCTCGTCCTCGCCGAACTTCCGGGCGTAGAACGCCGTCGACGCCTCCACGGCGAGCGCGTGCCGGAGCAGCGCTTCGCTCTTCGTGTACTCCGTGAGCGTCTTCCAGGCTTGGTCGCGGGTCGGGGCCAATGTGGGCGGTACGATAGCGGCCGTCGTGACGAGCACCCTGCCACGCCAAGCTGCGACGGAGTCGTTCGTCATCGAGGGTGGCCGGACCCTTTCAGGCCGCATCCGCGCAGCCGGGAACAAGAACGGCGCGCTCCCGATCCTCGCCGCATGCCTGCTGACCGACGAGACGGTCGTGCTCGCGAACGTTCCGCGCATCCGTGACGTGAAGACGATGCTCGCGCTCCTTGCCGATCTTGGCGCGGACGCCGACTGGACCGGCCCGAACGAGGTCACGGTGAATGCCGGCGGCACGATCGGGCACGAGATCGACAAGGATCTCGCCGAACGCATCCGCGCCTCGTTCCTCGCGGCCGGACCGTTGCTCGCGCGCTACGGCAAGGCAAGCGTCCCGCCCCCGGGCGGCGACGTGATCGGCCGTCGCCGGCTCGACACCCATCTGCATGCGTTCGCGAAGCTCGGGGTCGCGGTCGAGGTGGGGGAGCGGTTCGAGCTGACGACCTCCGGCCTCCGCGGCGCTGACATCTACCTCGACGAGGCGTCGGTGATGGGCACCGAGAACGCCGTGA
>CAIYXH010000170.1 GCA_903930195.1 uncultured Actinomycetes bacterium
CCGCGCGCGTCGAGGAGCCGGGCCTGGCAGCTGGCGGCACAGCCGTCGAGCGCGATCACGTCGCGCCCGGCACGTGCGGCGGCGACGATCTGCTCGATGTCGCCGACGACCTCGGCGAGGCCGCGCGACTCGAGATCGTCCGCGACATCGGCCGCGTGCACACCGAGAGACGAGGCGCCGTGACACGGCAGGAGCATCGGCTTCGTCTCGACAGTCGCCATCGGGAGCTCAGAGTAGCGGACGAACCGGAGGTCTTTACGCGGGCAGTTGCTCTTGCCTATCCGGCGATGTAAGGGTAGCCTTACCGACGTGCTTCCGACCTTTGTGATCGGACTACGGGAAGGACTCGAGGCCGCCCTGATCGTGGGCATCGTCGGCGCCTTCCTGCGGCAGGAGGGCCGCACCGACGCGCTGCGCTGGATGTGGGTGGGTGTCGTCGGAGCCACCGCGATCTGTGTGGCCGCGGCCGTCGCCCTGCAGATCGTCAACCAGGACCTGCCGCAGCAGCAGCAGGAGGGGCTCGAGACCGTCGTCGCCTCCGTGGCCGTCGTGATGGTCACCTTCATGATCCTCTGGATGAACAAGCACGCACGCGGGCTCGCAGGCGAGCTCCGCGCGCACGCGGCAGCAGCGCTCGCGAACGGCTCGACCTGGGCGCTCGTCGCGATGGCCTTCTTCGCGGTGATCCGCGAAGGCCTCGAGACCGCCGTCTTCCTGCTCGCCGCGTTCCAGGCGTCGGGCAACGCGACGACGGCCGGGCTCGGCGCCTTCCTCGGCATCGTCTGCGCGGTCGTGCTCGGCTGGCTGATCTACCGCGGCGGGGTGAAGCTCAATCTCGGCCGCTTCTTCCGCATCACCGGCGCCGTGCTCGTCCTCGTTGCGGCCGGGCTCGTCATGTCCGCGATCCATACCGCGCACGAGGCCACCTGGCTCAACAGCCTCCAGGGCGAGGCGCTCAACCTCAGCTGGCTCGTCCGGCCGGGCACCGTCACGAGCTCACTGCTCACCGGCGTCCTCGGCCTCCAGCCCCAGCCCACGGTGGGAGAGCTCGGCGGCTGGCTGCTCTATGCCGTGCCGATGCTCGCCTACATCTTCTGGCCGTCCCGCCTCCGGCTTCGCCGCAAGGCGGCGTTCGCCCCGGCCAAATCCCCCGTCTGAACGCAAGGAGAAGAAGACCGATGAACGCCCGCTTCCATCGCCTGCGCCCGCTCGTCGCGCTCGCGGCCCTCATCCCGGTCGCGGTGCTCGCGACCGCCTGCGGCTCGTCGTCGAGCAGCGGTGACGCCGGCCAGAAGCTGAGCGTCAAGCTGGTCGACAGCGGCTGCTCGCCGAACAGCCTGACCGCGAAGAGCGGCAAGGTCACCGTCGACGTCCAGAACGGCGGCACCTCTAAGGTGACCGAGCTCGAGCTGAAGAACGCCGGGGGGATCATCCTCGGCGAGAGCGAGAACGTCGTCGCCGGCATCGGCGGCAGCTTCACCCTCACGCTCCAGCCGGGCACGTACACCCTGAGCTGCCCGAACGGCAGCGAGGAGGACGGCGGCAAGCTCGTCGTCTCCGGGGGCACGGTCAGCGCCGGCGCGGGCTCCGATGCCGCCCTGCTCGCGAAGGCAACGGCCGGGTACAAGACGTACGTCGAGGGCCAGTCCGCCCAGCTCCTCGCGGGGACGAAGCAGTTCGTCGCCGCCCTGAAGGCCGGCAACCTCGCGCAGGCGGAGGCCCTCTTCGGCCCCGTCCGCTACCACTACGAGGCGATCGAGCCGGTGGCCGAGAGCTTCGGCAACCTTGATCCCGAGATCGACGCGCGTGAGAACGACGTTGCGAGCCCCGCCGACTGGACGGGCTTCCACCGGATCGAGAAGATCCTCTGGGAGCAGAACACGACCGCGGGCACCTCGACCTACGCGACCAAGCTGCTCGCCGACGTGACGACGCTCAACGGCCGGGTCAAGACGCTGAACTACCAGGCCGCCCAGCTTGCGAACGGTGGCGTCGAGCTCCTCAACGAGGTGGCGAACTCGAAGATCACGGGTGAGGAGGATCGCTACTCACACACCGACCTCTCCGACTTCGCCGCGAACGTCGAAGGTGCCCAGAAGGCCTTCGAGCTGCTCGAGCCGGCACTTCAGGACGTCGGCGAGGGGGCCCTCGCGAAGACGATCGCCGCGCGGTTCGCCGCCGTCGACAAGGGCCTCGCGAAGTACAAGCGCTCGACGCCGCTCGGCTACGCGCTCTACAGCGCGCTGACCGCGGCCGACCGCCGCACCTTCGCGACCGAGGTCGACGCGCTCGCCGAGCCGCTCTCGACCGTCGCCGGGAAGGTCACGTAGTCCAGCCATGAAGGTCACGCGCCGCGGATTCGTGCTCGGTGCCGGCGGTGGGGCCATTGGCCTCGCCGCCGGCGGCGTGGGTGGCTTCCTGCTCGACCACGAGGTCGCGCAGGGAGCCACCTCCGAGCCGTTCTACGGTGAGAACCAGGGCGGGATCGCGACGACGGCCCAGGATCGGATCGTCTTTGGCTCCTTCGACGTCAGCGTCGGGACGAAGGGCGAGCTCGCGGGGCTGCTGCGCGACTGGTCGGCCGCAGCCGCGCTGATGACCAAGGGCCAGCCCCTCGGCGAGCCCGACGACGCGCTCCCGGTGCCGCCTGTCGACACTGGCGAGGCCTACGGCCTGCCGCCCTCGCGGCTCACGGTCACCTTCGGCTTCGGGCCGGCGCTCTTCGACGACCGCTACGGCCTCGCCGCACGGAAGCCGTCGGGGCTCGTCGAACTGCCGCACTTCCCGGGCGACGAGCTCGACCCGTCCCGCACGGGCGGCGACATCTGCATCCAGGCCTGCGCCGACGACCCCGTCGTCGCCTTCCACGCCGTCCGCAACCTCGCGCGCATCGGGCGCGGCCGGGCGTCGCTCCGCTGGACGCAGCTCGGCTTCGGCCGCACCTCGGTCACCTCGAGCGGCCAGACGACCCTCCGCAACCTCCAGGGGTTCAAGGACGGGACGAACAACCTTCGCGGCGACGACGCCGACCAGATGAACGAGTTCGTCTGGGTCGGGAACGAGGAGCCGCAGACCTGGTTCCGCGGCGGCACCTACCTCGTCGCCCGCCGGATCCGGATGTACATCGAGACCTGGGACCGCTCGGCGCTCGGCGACCAGCAGCAGACGATCGGCCGCTACAAGCTGAGCGGGGCGCCGCTCAGCGGTGGGGTCGAGCACACCGCCGTCGACCTGAAGGCGACCGCCGCCGACGGCCTTCCCGTGATCCCGACGAACGCGCACATCCGGCTCGCCGGCCCCGACGCGAACGGCGGCCGCCGGATCCTCCGCCGCGGCTACTCGTACACCGACGGCATCGACCCGATCACCGGCGAGCTCGACGCGGGCCTCTTCTTCGTCGCCTTCCAGCGCGACGTGCACGAGGGCTTCGTCCAGCTTCAGCGGCGCCTGTCGACGAAGGACGCGCTCAACGAGTACATCGTCCACACCGGGAGCGGTGTCTTCGCCGTCCCGCCGGGCGCGCAGCACAACAGCTTCGTCGGCGCCGGCCTCTTCTAGGGCCTGGCCCGGTCTTGGGGGCCTGGCCTTTGTTGCTTTTTGGCTCTACTCAGAGACCGTGACGGACTCGATGCGGATCTCGTCGCGAGGACGATCCTGCCCATCGGTCGCGGCGGTGCCGATCGCGTCGACCGTCTCCTCGCCGCCCGTGACCTTACCGAACACCGTGTGCAGCCCGTCGAGCCAGGGGCACGAGTCGGCGGTGACGATGAAGAACTGCGAGCCGTTCGTGTTCGGGCCGGCGTTCGCCATCGCGAGCGCACCCTTCACGATCCGGTTCGGGTTGATCTCGTCCTCGAACTGATAGCCGGGGCCGCCCATGCCGGTGCCGGTCGGGTCGCCGCCCTGGATCATGAAGTTCTCGATCACGCGGTGGAAGATCACGCCGTCGTAGAAGCCCTTCTTCGAGAGATCGAGGAAGTTGTGGACGGTCTTCGGAGCGTCGGCATCGAAGAGCTCGAGCTCGATCGGCCCCTTGTTCGTGTTCAGCGTGACGTTGGTCATGGGCCGCATCGTACAAAAAGGACCCGTTCCGAAGCAGGGGCTGCCCTCGGGGAGGCTCCACGGGTCTCGATCGCCGGCGGGTCTCGCCAGTCGTCAGCCGTTGACCACCCAGACGCGTGTGGGACCGCATCAACCCGGGTACTTGCTGTGTCAAGAACCGACATGAGTCCGGCCCCGCGCGTGCTTCCCTCTGGAGCTCGCGCCGTCGGCCGGCAGGAGGATGGGAATGGCCAGCAAGCTCAAAATCAACGTCAACGGGCTGTCGCACTCCGTCAGCTCGAGCTTGGACACGCCGCTCCTCTACGTGCTGCACAACGAGCTGCATCTGCACGGACCGCGCTTCGGCTGCGGTCTCGCACAGTGCGGTGCCTGCTCGGTGCTGCTGAACGGGAAGGAGATCCGCAGCTGTGTGACCCCGGTTGCGGCCGTGTCCGGCAAGGAAGTGACCACCCTGGAGGGACTGCCGGGCCTCTGGGCGAAGGAGCGCGGCACGTCTGCTGCGTCGCCGCAGCTGCATCCGTTGCAGCAGGCGTGGATCGACGTGCAGGTGCCGCATTGCGGGTATTGCCAGAACGGGATGATGATCCAGGCGGCGGACCTCCTCGCGACGACGAAGAAGCCGACCGAGGATCAGATCCGGACGGCGATGAACGGGCATCTCTGCCGCTGTGGCACCTATCCGCGGATCCTCACCGCGATCCAGCAGGCCGCAGCCGTGATCGCCAAGGGAGGCGCGTAGCCATGACGGGACTGATGCATGACCGTGTCATTTCGAACCGCGAGCTCTCACGCCGCACGTTCCTCAAGGGAAGCGGTGCGCTGATCGTCGGATTCAGCCTCGCCGGCTCGCTTGTCGCCGGCAAGGCCTCGGCGGCCGCCGGGCCGTCGGGCTACCTGCCCGACGTCACCCAGGTCGACTCCTGGCTCTCGATCGGCACCGACGGTGTCGCCACGCTGAAGACGAGCCAGGTCGAGATCGGGAACGGCATCACGACGGGTCTCCTGCAGGTCCTCGCCGAGGAGCTCAACCTCTCGATGGACCAGGTGCGTCACGGCGCGTGGGACACCTACCAGCTCGTCAACTCGGGCAGCACCGGCGGCAGCACCGGCATCCAGTCGAGTCCCGGCCCCGCCATGCGCGCGGCCGCGGCGACGGCGATGCAGGCGCTGCTCGGTCTCGCGTCGCAGAACCTCGGTGTCCCGGTCACCAACCTCACGGCGGCGAACGGGTCGATCTCGGGCGGCGGCAAGTCGGTCACCTACGGCCAGCTCGTCGGCGGGAAGCTGATCAACGCGAAGATCCCGACGACGCAGGCAAGCCTCAACCCGGGCCAGTCGCCGGCGAAGGCGGTCGCGCAGTACGACGTCGTCACGACGAGCGTGCCGCGGATCGACGTTCCGGCGAAGGTGAACGGCTCCTACACCTACGTCCACAACGTCCACGTCCCAGGCATGCTCCACGGTCGCGTCGTGCGGCCGCGGGGGCAGGGGCCGTTCGGCTCCGGAGCCACGATCGTCTCGCTCGACGAGAGTTCGATCTCGCACATCCCGGAGGCAAGGGTCGTGCGCTCGGGCAACTTCCTCGGGGTCGTCGCACCGAAGGAGTACGACGCCATCCAGGCGGCAGCCCAGCTCAAGGTGCAGTGGACGCAGACGGCGACGCTCCCCTCGAGCGGCAACCTGTTCGGGAGCATGCGGGCCCAGCTGAATGCGGGCCAGGCGGTGACGAGCAACGAGCCGCCGGTCGTGGCAGGGAACATCGCGGCCGGCCTCGCGTCGGCGGCGAAGACGTTCTCGGCGACCTACGCGTTCCACAACGGCAGCCGAGTCGTCATCGGCCCCGCCTGCTCGGTGGCCGACGTCCGTGCGGGCTCGGCCGTCGTCTACTGCAGCTCGCAGCAGATCCAGAGCATGGTGACCGGTGTGGCCCAGCAGCTCGGGCTCCAGCCGGCGCAGGTTCGCGTCTTCTACTACGAAGGTGCGAGCTCGTTCGGGTCGGCCCAGAGCACGTCGGACACGCCGAAGGCGGCAGCGATGCTCTCGCAGCTCGCCGGTGCCCCGGTGCGGCTCCAGCTGATGCGGTGGGACGAGAACGGCTGGGACAACTACCAGTCGGCGCAGCTCTCGGATCTCCGCGGCGGTGTCGATGCGAACGGCAAGCTCACCGCCTACGAGTTCAAGCTCGCGCAGGCGCCGTACTCGACGGTGATCGACCTCACCTCGGAGCTGACCGGGACGCCGCTCCCGACGCTCGCGGCGATGACCGGGGCCCGGTGCGACGAGCCGTCGTGCGGGGTGATGTACGCGTCGCCGAACAAGTCGATCACCGGGATGACCCTGCCCGTCTACAACGGCTACTTCCGGGCGGGATCGCAGCGCTCGGGCGGCGAGGGCCAGCTGGCCTCGTTCGCGGCGGAGCAGTTCATCGACGAGCTCGCGTACACCGCGGGGATCGACCCGCTGACGTTCCGGGTGCAGAACGCGAGCAGCGACCGCTGGTCGGGTGTGATGCAGGCAGCGGCGCAGGCCGCGAACTGGAAGCCCGGCGTCGCCAACTCGACGAAGCAGACGGGCAACGTCGTCACGGGCCGCGGGATGGGCTCCGGCACGCACGGAACCGCCGGGTACGCCGCCGCGGTCGTCGACCTGTCGGTGAACAAGAAGACCGGGAAGATCTCGGTCTCGCACATCTACAGCGCGATCGACGTCGGCCTCGCCGTCAATCCGGCGGCCGTGGAAAACCAGCTCTCGGGCGGCTCGATCTTCGGGCTCAGCCGGGTGCTCCACGAAGAGGTGACGTTCAACAAGACGAACGTGACGAGCCTCGACTGGATTGGGTACCCGATCCTCCGCTTCGCCGAGGCGCCCAAGGTCACGAACGTGCTCCTGCAGAAGACCGACCAGCTGCCGCTCGGCGCCGGGGAGCCCGGCGTCACGCCGATCCCGGCGGCGGTGGCCAACGCGTTCTTCGACGCGACGGGGGTTCGGATGCGGACAGCTCCTCTCACGCCGGCGCGCGTCCGCGCGGCGCTGAAGGCAGCCGGGGTCGCCTAGCGCGACCGCAGGGCGGGGGGACGGAGATCTGCTTGCGTCTCCGTTCCCCCGCGCACTCCGTGCCGCACCGCCTCGTCATCGCGCTCGTCCTCTCGGCTGCACTGCTCGCGGGCGGGGCGCGCGCCGCAGCGCCCACGGTCACCTTTGTGGTCATGGCCGACGGGACGCTCGCGGTCGAGTCGGGCGGCCAGACCGTCAACGCGGCGAGCCCGATCCTCACACTTCCCGCCGGCGCGTATCAAGTGGTGATCACGGATGAGGCCTCCGATGTCGACGATCCGGTGCACATGCTCGAGGTGAGCGGGCCCGGCGTTGCGCTCTCGACCGACCTGCAAGGCGGCGACGACAAGACCGAGCTCTACAGTGAGACCTTCGCGCCGCAGGCGAGCTATGTCTTCCGCGATGCCGACATCCCCGCGCTGCGCGCGGTCACGTTCCAGACCTCTGCCACGTCCGTGGCTCCGACCACGACCATGACCGCTGCGCCGAGCCCGAGCACCGGTCGGACCTCGAACGACGGCGTGGTCGGCGCGGCGGCGAAGCGGCTGCTGCGCGGGACGCTCCACGCGACGGTGCGCGTGTCCGGTGCCGTCGCGCTCACGACCAAGGCCGGGCTGCCGGCGGGGAGGCTCGTCGCCGGCCGCTATCTCGTGCAGCTCGACGATCTCGACCGGTCGGCCGGCGCGCGCCTCGTCTCGCCGACCGCGCGCGTCACGCAGCTCTCGGGTGCCGGCTTCACCGGCAGCCGCTCCGTGACGATTGCGCTGGTCGCGGGTAGGTGGAGCTACATGAGCGCACCCGGTGGAGCTGTTCGTCACTTCACGGTGGTGGCGTCGTGAGGCGGCTGGTGCTGCTCGCGGCCGTCGCTGCGGCGGTCGGCTTGGCGCCTGTCGCAGGCGCCCGGGACGCCGCGCAGCTCTCGCTGAACGTGACCTTCACCGAGACGGGCGCGATCAGCGTGACCGACCCCACCGGCGCTCCCGTGGGAACCATGTCCGGTTCGCCGACGGTTATCCCGGCCGGGTACTACACCCTCCTTCTCAGCGGCCCCGGCGGTTGTACGGAGCTCCCGTACTTCGAGCTGAAGGGGCCTGGCACGAACGTCCTCAACGACATGGAGCTGGGCGAGTTCTCGTCCTCGCTCGTCGTGAACCTCCAGCCGAACGCCACCTACACCTGGCGGGACGAGGCGAGTCCCGACGCCGTCTACACCTTCGCGACGTCCGCGCAGGTGCTCGGCACGAAGCCCCCGCCCCAGGTCTCGCCGAAGGCAGTCGGGCCGACCTCGACCGCGTCGTCCCACGATCTCGTCGGCTCGAACGAGCTGAGAGGGACGCTCGTCGTCACGGTGCCGCCGAGCGGCCGGCCCGTCGTGCGGCTCGGGGGACGTCTCGTCTCGAAGCTCGCGGCCGGTCGCTACACCGTGCGGGTTGTCGATCGCAGCGGAACGCGAGGGATCGGGCTCGTGCGCACCACGCGCCGGGCGGTCGTCCTGACGACAGCGGAGTTCACGGGAACCCGGTCGCGCACGGTCACGCTCGCGGACGGGAGCTGGCGTCTTCGGACGACACCGACGGGTCCGATCGTGGCGCTGGACGTCAGCTAGAGCGCCGCGTTCAGCGCGGCGACGACGGAGGCCTTGTCGGTCGAGCTCGACAGCGTGACCTCCTTGCCCTTCGTGCCGCTCTTCCCGACGTAGAGCGTCGGCGTGCCCGAGACGTCGTAGGCCTTCGCGGTCGCGTCGACCTCCGCCTGGAGGCCCTTCACCGTCGATGACGACCGCGCTGCGAGCAGAGCGGGGACGCGCAGCCCGGGGACACTCGCGGCGATCGAGGTGATCATGTCGTCGGTGAGCCAGCCCGTGTTCTCCTCGCCCTGGTTGTCGTAGAGCACGGCGGCGAAGTTGAACAGCTTGTCCTGCTGGGCGGCAGCGAGCTCGGCGGCCTGGCCCTTGATCGAGTCGGGGCCGATGAACGCCCACGGCTCCATCTTGAGCTTCACCTTGCCGGTCCGGACATAGGTCGCGATCAGGCTTGGCAGCACCTGGGTCTCGAACTCCTGGCAGTACGGGCACTGCGCGTCGATGAACTCGGTGAGCGTCACGGGTGCGCTCGCCTTGCCGAGGACGGTGCCGCTCTGGGGAATGCCGGTCAGCATCGTGTTGACGTCGCCCGCGCCCGAGAGGCCGAGAGCGAGCGAGCCGACGGCCGGCACGTCGGTCGGCGTTTTCGAGCCACCGCCGCCCGTGAGCGTGATTGCGAGCACGACGCCCACGACCACCACGACCACTCCGGCCGCGGCCCCGATCAGCACGCGCGGCGACGCCTGCCGCGCCCTCGCGCCCGCAGGCTGGCGCACCGGAGGGCGCGGCGTCTGGCGTGCGCGCTTGCTGGCCTTACCGCTCGGCATTGCCTGCCACGGTACCGCCGTCCCCTGCCGCTCCGAAAGCTGCGAGGCCTAAGAGTTCGATGAGAAGGACGAAGCCCGTAAGCGCCAGGGTGGGGATGGTGACGTAGCCGAACTCGTTGATCCACTTCGTCGCGCAGCCACCCGGCGCGGAGACGAGGCAGGCGCTGCTCTCGGCGACGACCTTGTTCTCGACGAGGAGGTGGTAGACCGAGATGCAGGCGCCCACGAGCGGCAGCGGCAGGACGTAGCGGGCGATGCTGTAGTCGTTGCGCAGCGCGGCGAGCAACGTGACGATCGAGAGCGGGTACATGCAGATCCGCTGGTACCAGCAGAGCTCGCAGGGGACGAAGTTCGCGATCTCCGAGAAGAAGAGGCTGCCGCCCGTGGCGAGCGCCGAGACGGCGAACGCGGCCCAGAGCTCGTAGCCCCAGAGCGCCCGGCGGATCGCGGCTGCCGGCCCGCGGACGCCGATGCGAGCACCGAGGAGCGGGAGCAGGACGAGGCCGGCGAGCACCTGCCCGGCGACCCCGAGACCCGCGAAGACGACGATCGCGTCGTGCGTCACGCCGACAACTGTTGCACGGAGGCCGGAGCGGGCGCGACGGTCGGCCGCCGCGCCCGCTCCCGGGGCCGCTACTCCGAGCGGCGCCGCACGAACCGCCAGGCGAGGAGCGCGATCAGGCCCATCGTGCCCGCGCCCGTCCAGTAGGCGGCGATCACGCCGTTCGTCGCCGCCGTCGTGTGCTGGGCGAGCGTCGCATCGGGGGCGACGGTCGCCACGTGGGCGACGATCGCCCCGAGGACGGCGATGCCGACCGCACCGCCGACCTGCCGCATCGTCTGCGTGAGGCCGCTCGCCTGGCTGCGCTCGCCCGGAGCGGCGACGCCGAGTGCGTCGGTTGTCGCGGGCGAGATCGTCAGGCCGATCCCGACGCCCATCACCATGTAGCCCGGCACGAGCCATGCGTACTCGTGGGCGCCGAGGTGCAGCGCAAGCCACGCGAGCCCAGCCCCGATCAGCGTGGAGCCGGCCACGAGGATCCCGCGCGGCCCGACCCGGTCGTACAGGCGGCCCGCCAGCGGTGCGACGAACAGGAGCGGCACCGTCAGCGGCAGCATTCCCACACCGGCCCGGATCGGGCTGAAGCCGAGCACCTGCTGCGACCAGATCGCGCCGAACACCGAGGCGCCCGTGAGCGCGAACTGGACGCCGGCGAGGACGGCCGAGTCGGTTGCGAAGTTCTGCAGGCGGTAGAGGGAGAACTGGACGAGCGGCGCCTGCGCCCGGCCCTCCCACCAGACGAACACCGGGCCGAGCACGAGCGAAGCCGCGAAGAGGCCCAGCGTGGCCGGGGAGCCCCAGCCCCACGCCTGCCCCTGCATCAGCGCGAGGACGAGCGAGCCGAGCGTGCCGACGAGGAGGGGGATCCCGACCCAGTCGATCGCACCGGGAGCGATCGCCGGGCGCGGCCGCTTCGGGAGGGTGAACTGCGCGGCGCAGACGAGCAGCACGCCGAGCGGGAGGTTGACGAAGAACACGGCGCGCCAGCTGACGTCCTCCGTGAGCAGGCCGCCGACGAGCGGGCCGAGCGCGAGGAACACCATCGAGATGCCGGAGTAGATGCCCATCGCCTTCCCGCGCTCGCTCTTGCCGAACGCGTTCATGATCAGCGCGCCGGTCGAGGGGACGAGCATGGCCGCGCCGACGCCCTGGAGGCCGCGGGCGGCGATGATCCCGAGCTCGCCGTCCGCCAGCCCGCACAGCGCGGAGGCAAGGACGAAGACGGCGGTGCCGGCCTTGAAGGTGCGCTCGGCGCCGATCAGGTCGGCGATCCGGCCGCCGAAGGCGACGAGGACGCCGAGGACGAGCAGGTAGGCGTTCACGACCCACTGGACGCCCGAGGTCGAGAGGCTCAGGTCGTGCTGCATGGTGGGCAGCGCGACGCTGACGACGGTCTGGTCGATCATGATCATCGAGAGCGCGCCGGTCATGGTGGCGAGCACCCACCAGCGCCGCGAGGAGGGGGCCGCCGGAGCCTGGACTGCGGCTCCGGCGGGTGCGAGTGCGAGCTGCGTGTTCATGGCGGTCACCAGGCTCCTCGTCCTCGCCCTACCGGGCGGACGCGCTGTCCGCGAGGGCCGAGGAGCGCTTCATGCCCCAGACGGCGAGCGCCGCCGGGATGCCCCAGTTGAAGACGAGGTTGCCGCGCGTCGTGTCGATCGTCCCGGCGATGATGTGGCAGGGAACCATCGCGGCGAAGACGAGGCCCCAGGTTGCCGTCAGCGTCCGGTTGAGCGCGCGGAACGCGTGCGTCCCCCAGACCTCGCGCGGCGCCAGCTCGCGGGCGTACTGCTCGGTGAACGGCGTGAAGAGCAGCGAGCCGAAGGCGACGACGGCGAGCAGTCCGGCCGCGATGCCGCGGGCATAGCGGGCGAGGAAGTCGACGCTGCCGGCATCGAGCAGGAAGGCGGCGGCCGTGATGCCGACGAAGGCGAGGACGGTGGCAAGCTCGAGCGTCTTCGGCTTGCGGGCGGCGAGCGAGGGGAACGCGATCGCGATCGCGGCGACGAGCGCCACGGCTGCTCCGGCCTCGACCGAGAAGCGGGCGATGATCGAGAACGCGAACCAGGGGGCGAGGGCGATGAAGATGCCGCCGAAGCCGGACGTCTCGGCGTTCTGCGGGGCGGTGTGTGCGAGTGCGGGCATGGTCTCCTCCGATTCCGTGTGGCGCCTCCGGGGTGGCGGCGCAGTTGATGACCGGAGAGTCGCGCGGCCGGAGCGCGAATTCCTCAGTACCGCGGTACTGCATTTCCGGGTCGGGCTACGCAGAGGCCGTGCGATACTCCGGCCGTTCTGAGGACGCACCAGGAGCCACTTGTCGGGCGGAGTGCCGAGCTCGCTGCGATCGCGGATGCGTGGAAGGCGCGCGGAGCCGGGGTCGTACTGACGGGCGAGGCCGGGGCGGGCAAGAGCCGGATCGCGCGGGCCGGGCTCGAGACGCTGCGCGCGTTGGGGGCGGAGGCGGTCTCCGTGCAGGCGACCGCGAGCGCTGCGACGGTTCCGCTCGGTGCGCTCGCAGGGTTGATCCCGTCGAGTGACGGCGAGCGCGACCACTTCGCGCTGATGCGCGCGGCCGGCGATGCTCTGCGCGGGCGTGGGCGGGTCGTGCTCGCGGTCGACGACGCCCACCTGCTCGACCCGGCCTCTGCAGCTGTCGTGCTCGGGTTGGCGCTGGACGGGTCGGTGTTCGTGCTTGCCACGATCCGCGACGGCGAACCGCCTCCGGACGCGGTCGCATCGCTCTGGAAGGACGCCGGCGTTGCCCGCGTGCCCGTCGGGACGCTCACCGACGCGGATGCGGCGGCGTTCGCCGAGTCGCTCGCGGGCGGACCGCTCGAACAGCGCGCCTCGGCCTGGATCGTCGCGACGAGCGGCGGGAACGCGCTCTACGTCCGCGAGCTCGTGCTCGGCGCGGTCGCGAGCGGCGCGCTGCGCGCGACCGGTGGCGTCTGGCTGCTCGACGGACGGGCGCCGATCAGCGACACGCTGACGGAGCTCGTCGGCTCGCGCCTCGCCGGTCTCGACG
>CAIYXH010000171.1 GCA_903930195.1 uncultured Actinomycetes bacterium
CCGCTTCTCGCAGCGTGCCGTCTTCCTGCTCTGGCTCCAGGCCGAAGCGATCGCGATGGCTACCGACCTGGCCGAATTCCTCGGCGCAGCACTTGGCTTCCACCTGCTCTTCGGGATCGGGCTCCTACCCTCGACGGTCTTCACCGGGATCGCGGCCTTCGGGATCCTCGCGCTCCAACGCCTCGGGTTCCGGCCGTTCGAGGCCGTGATCGCGGGCCTCGTCGGCCTGATCGGCATCTGTTACCTCGTCGAACTCTTCCTCTCCCACCCTGACGTCGGCGCAACGGCGAAACATGCGGTCGTACCGGAGTTCCAGGGCTCCGGCTCGGTGCTCGTCGCGGTCGGGATCCTCGGCGCGACGGTGATGCCGCACGTGATCTACCTGCACTCGGCGTTGACGCAGGATCGGATCGTCGCCGACTCCGACGAGGACGCGCACACGCTGATGCGCTACACCCGGATCGACGTCGTCGCCGCGATGCTCCTCGCCGGCGTGATCAACCTCGCGATGCTCGTCGTCGCCGCCGCGACGTTCTCGAAGCACGGACTGCTCCACGTCGACTCGCTCGAGGAGGCTCATCGCACGCTCCAGCCGCTCCTCGGCTCGACGGCGAGCGCGCTCTTCGGGATCGCACTGCTCGGCTCCGGCCTCTCCTCGTCGGCCGTCGGGACGCTGGCAGGCCAGGTGGTGATGCAAGGCTTCGTCCGCCGCAGCATCCCCCTGTCGGTCCGGCGGCTGATCACGATGATCCCGGCGTTCGTTGTCGTCGGCCTCGGCGCCGATCCGACGCACACGCTCGTCATCTCACAGGTCGTGCTCTCGTTCGGGATCCCATTCGCGCTGATCCCACTCGTGCGCTTCACGGCCGACCGGTCGCTGATGGGCGTCCTCGTCAACCGGCGGCTGACGACCGTCGCCGCCGCGGTTGTCGCAGCGATCATCGTCTCGCTGAACATCTTCCTGCTCGCGCAGACGTTGGCGTAACGCCTAGCTGAGGTAGCCCATCGGATCGACGGGATTGCCGTTGATCCGAACCTCGAAGTGCAGATGCGGGCCCGTGCACTCGCCGGTGCACCCCGTGTAGCCGATCACCTGTCCCTGCGTGACCTGCTGGCCGCAGGTCACGGCGATCGCCGACTGATGTCCGTACGCCGTGGCGAGATCGCCGCCGTTGTCGAGCACCACGAAGTTGCCGTACCCCGTCTCCCAGCCGCAGTAGATCACCGTGCCTGCCGCGGCCGCGTGAATCGGCGTACCGATCGGAACGCCGATGTCGATGCCCGGATGCAGCTTGCCCCAGCGCATCCCGAACGGGCTCGTGATCGGGCCGCTCACCGGCCAGATCAGCCCGGCCGAGGAGGGTGTCGCCACGGCGGCGGCTGCACCCGTGCTCGATCCACCGGCGGCCGCGGCGGCCTCCTCGGCTGCGCGCTTCTGCTGGGCGGCGCGGATCTGCGCGGCGATGGCGTTGCTCGACGCCTGGAGCGAGTCGATCTCGTTCGCCTCGGCGCGTTCAGCGGCCGTCAGGTTCGAGAGCTGCGAGACCTTCTGCTGCTGGTTCGCGGCAAGCGCGTCCTTCGCGCCGACGAGCGAGTCGCGCACCTCGGCCACCTGCGTCACCCGGGCCTGAATCAGACGTTGCTCGCCGCGCACGCTCGCGCGCGCCGTCTTCGTCTTCAGCCGGCCGGTCTTGACCTGGGCCTTCGACCGCGCAACCTGCGCTGCGATCGCCTTGTCCTCCTTGCCGATCAGCGAGACGTAGTGCGCCTGGTCGAGCACCTGCGTGAGCGACTTCGCCCCGAGAACGAACTCGAGCGTCGTCGGCTGGCCCAACTCGTAGATCGAGACGAGCCGCAGGTTCAAGCGGTGCACCGCAGCCGCGTACTGCCTGCGCAGCGTCACGAGCCGCTTCGTCTGCACGGCGTAGAGGTCGGAGAGCTTCTGCAGGCGCTCGCGGTGGAGCTCGAGATCCTGTTGCAGCGTCGAGAGCTTCGTGGAGACGGCGCCGACCTGGGTCTCCAGCGTCCGGATCCTCCCGGTGACCTGGTCGATCTGGCCCTGGAGCGCGCTCGCGGACTCCTTCTGCTGCGCGAGCTTCGTCTGCGCGGACGAGAGCTGCGCGTCGACGGACTGCTTCTTCGCGGCGATGTCGTCGCCGAGCGCCGGCGAGGCGAGCACGCCGAGGAGTGCAACTGCAAGCAGGAGGCGCCTCAGCACGCGGCCTCCTTCTGCCCCCGCCGCCCTACTCCTGCGGCTCGGGCGGTTCGGCCGCGCTCTCGGCGGCCTGGACGGCCACGAGCTGCTCGGCCCGCGCCCGGTCGAGCGCCTGGAGCGCATCGGCCGCCTGCCGGCGCAGCGAGCCGACGAGCGAGCGGTAGTCGGCGTCGTCGACCTTCCCGGTGCGGTGGTCGAACTCGAGCTCCTTCAGCGCAGCGAGCGCGTAGTCGCGGGCCTCGCTCAGCGCGAGCTGCAGCTCGATCGCGTCGGTCGGCGTGTCGAGCAGGTCATCACGCTCAGGATCGCGCAGGAACGGCAGCGCGACGAGGACGACCGCCCCGACGGCGATCAGGCCACCGACAACGAGCGAGATCACGCGCGGGCGAGGGCGAGGCGGGAGACGAGGCGCCGCTGCTCGCGGGCGTCCGGCCACATCGCAACGAGCGACCCGAGCACGAAGATGACGCCGCCGATCCAGATCAGGTTGACGAGTGGCTTCACGAACACCTGGAAACGGATCTGCTGGCCGCCGAGCCGCTGGTCGACACGGACGAAGAAGTCCTCGCCGCGCAGCCAGTCGGTGCTGATGGCGACGCGGCTCGAAGGCCCGAGCTGGCTCGACTCGTCGATACCGGTCGAGAGCGTCTTGTTCTGCCGCCCCGTGACCGTCACATGCGCGCGCACCTGGTTGACGGTGTCGGTCTCGCTGACGACCTTGTGCTGCGTCAGCGTGTTGTAGGTCATGTGGTACCCGTCGACCGACACCGACTGGCCGGGCGAGAGATCCACGTACCGGTCGGTCTGGTAGGCGCTCGAGCCGGCGATGCCGAGCGCGAGCAGCACGATCGACGCATGCACGATGTAGCCGCCGTAGCGGCGCCGATTGCGGCCGATCAGCTCGACGAGCGAGCCTGTGACGCGCGTCCCGCGGACGAGCTCCACCACCATCGTCGTCACGACGAAGGCCGAGAAGGTGTAGGCGATCAGGCCGGGGCGCGACGAGCCGGCGCCGAGCGCGACCAGCACGATGCCGGCCACGAGGGCGACGCCGATCGGCCAGCGCAGCGACTTCAGGAGCGCGCGCGACGACGTCCGCCGCCAGGCGATCAGCGGGCCGACGCCCATCAGCAGGAGCAGCGGCAGGCCGAAGATGCGCAGGAAGAAGTCGTAGTACGGCCGTCCGATCGTCTTCTGCTCGCCTTCGAACAGCTGGGTGAGGATCGGGAAGATCTCGCCCCAGAAGATCGTGAGGCAGAACGCCACGAGCAGCAGGTTGTTGTAGAGGAACGTCGCCTCGCGTGAGAGCGCCGACTCGAGCTTCGTCCGCGCCCGGAGGATCGGCAGCCGCCAGAGGATCAGCGACGTCGAGAAGACGGTCGTGATCACGACGAAGAAGAGGAACCAGCCGCCGATCGAGCTCTTCGCGAACGAATGGATCGAGTTGACGACGCCGGAGCGGGTGAGGAACGTGCCGAAGACCGACAGGCCGAACGCCATCGCGACCAGCACCATGTTCCAGACGCGGAGCATGCCCTTGCGCTCCTGCACCATCACCGAGTGCAGGAAGGCGGTCGCGGCGAGCCACGGCATCAGAGCGGCGTTCTCGACCGGATCCCAGGCGAAGTACCCGCCCCAGCCCACTTCCTCGTAGGCCCACTTGGAGCCGAGGATCTGGCCGAAGCCGAGGCACATCCAGGCGACGAGCGTCCAGCGGCGCGTCGCGACGATCCAGCGCTCGTCGGTGTGGCCCGAGAGCATCGCGCCGGCCGCGAACGCGAACGGGATCGAGAGACCGACGTAGCCGAGGTAGAGCATCGGCGGGTGGGCGACCATGTACGGGTTCTGCAGGCTCGGCACGAGCCCGGCGCCGTCGACGATCCGGCGCTGCGTGTCGAACGGGCTCGACACCGCGGTGAGCATGAACGCGAAGAACGTCGCGAGCCCACCGAGCACCGGCACGACCCAGACGACGAGGTCGCTCAGCAGCTTGCGGTTGAGCGTGACCGCGACAGCGCCGTAGCCGGTCAGCACGAGGAGCCAGAGGAGCAGCGAGCCCTCCTGTCCGCCCCAGAAGGCGGTCAGCGAGTAGATCGTCGAGAGGTTCCGGCTCGTGTGCGCGGCGACGTAGGTGAAGGTGAAGTCGTGGCGGATGAGCGCCGAGGCGAGCACGACGCTCGCGATGAAGGTGGTCGCGAAGCAGGTGATCAGCGCGTAGCGCGCCGAGTCGGCCAGGCGGCGGCGCTTCGTGATCGCGGCCGAGGTGCCGGCGATGAGGGCGTAGAGGGACAGCCCAAAGCTGACCACGAGTGCTGCGCGCCCCAGGTCAGCCATCGCTCAGCTCAGGCGTTCGACGTTGTCGCCGTGTACTTGCTCGGGCACTTCGTCGTCATATCCGTGGCGACAAACGAGGCGCCTTCGAGCTTGCCGGTCAGGTTGATGTCCCGGCCGGTCTTGAAGAGGTCGGGCACGGAGCCCTTATAGACGATCGGGATCACCGGGCTCGTCTTGTTCGGGTCGTTGATGTCCCGCAGCTGGAAGCGCAGGCCGCTCTCGGCGGCGTTGCCCTTGACCTGGCCGATCACCTTGCCGGTGAGCGAGACGACGCCCGCGTGGCCGCTGAGGTTGCTCGGCTGAAGAGCCGGAGTCGATCCCGCAAGCGCCGTGTAGATCAAGAACACGGCGAGCACGGCCGCGATCGACAGGGCGATCACCAGCCGGGCAGGGTTCCTCGTCGAACGCGCCACGGTGGCAGTGTACCTACCCGTGCGGCGGGGATTGTTAGGAGGTTGCGTAAACCGCCCATGTCTCAGTTATCCATGTCCCCGCGCGCCCCGCCCCCGGTGCCAGGCAGCAGAACGACAGTGCTACGCGTCGCTGGAGAAACCACGATATCCAGGGCATTTCGCATGCCGGAGTCGTCTACTTCGATGCCAGGCACCGAATGGGAACGGCGCGCGGCACCGGCAATCCCGTCGCGTTAGGCGTTCGTGAACGCCGCGAACGCTGCGTCAGGCGGCGTCAGCGGGTTGCAGCCGTCGCTGTGGAACCCGGTATCCGTGCTGGGCGCAGAGCGCGCCCGGGTTCTCTTCGGTCAGGGCATCGCAGTAGCCCTTTCCGTACGCCGCACGCATGAATGCGGCAACGACCTCGAGCGACCACTCTTCGATCCCCGCCGCCTCACGCCAAAGGTCGGAGACCCGGAGATCGATGTCGAGCTCGAGCAGATCGACGCGGGAAGGGCGTTCAGGCATGCGTCGAGGGTAGAGACCAAATCGGACAGACCCGACCGTGGTAAGCCTCCCTCTATGGCACGTCGCATTCACTTCGGCCCGGCGCGCGTTCCGGAGCGCGACACACCGGAGAGCGCCGTCTCCGCTCTGCTCGAACGCGGCTACAGCGCCTGCGAGATCGACTTCGAGGGACGCTTCTGGATGGACTATCCGTTCGCAGAGCGATTCGGGCAACTCGCCCGGGACGCCGACATCGTCCTTTCGGTGCACGCTCCGATCGCGGGCTTCATGGGCCATGCCGAGCGGGGGAAGAAGCTGAACATGGCGGTCGGAATGCTCGACCATTCGGCCGGGATCGCCAAGGCTGCCGGCGCCGAGCTCGTGGTCTTCCACCCCGGCTTCCTGCTCGGCCGCTCGCGGGAGGATGCGATCGAAGCGGTCTGCGAGCAGCTCGGTGAGCTCCGCGAGCGCTTGGAGGCGAAGGATCGCGGCGTGCCGTTCGGGATCGAGGTGATGGGCCGAGTGCGTGAGCTCGGCTCGGTCGACGATGTCGTCGAGATCGCCGGCCGGCTCGGCTGGGTCCGCCCCGTGCTCGACTTCGCGCACATGCATGCGACCTCCGATGGCGCCTTCGTCGAGTCCCGGCTGTTCGCGGACGCGCTCGCGAAGGCGGATGCCGTCCTCGAGCCGGACGCGCCGTTCCACATCCACTTCTCGGACATCCAGTACGCGAACCGCAACGAGACGAAGCATCTGCCGTACGGCGACGGAACCCTGCGGGCGGAGCCCCTCGCAGAGGCTTTGATGGAGTTCGAACGGCCGGCGACGGTGATCTCGGAGTCGCCGGACGAAGCATCGTCGCAGGCGATTCGCGCCGTCCTCGCGGCCTAAGGCGCCTCGTCGCGCCGTCAGCCGCGTGATTCCGTAGCATCGCCCCATGCTCGATCCCAAGGCGTTCAAGGCATACGACGTTCGCGCGATCTATCCGAGCGAGCTCGACGCCGACGGCGCGTATGCGATCGGACGCGCGTTCGTGGAGCAGTTCGAGCCGCGCCGGATCGCCGTCGGCCACGACGTGCGGCTCTCCTCACCCGAGATGGCCCGGGCCGTGATCGAAGGGGCCGCCGACGGTGGCGCCGACGTGGTCGAACTTGGGCTGGTCGGCACGGAGATGGTCTATTTCGCGACGGAGCGCCTCGGGCTCGACGGCGGTGTGATGGTCACCGCCTCGCACAACCCGAAGGAGTACACCGGCATGAAGATCGTTCGCCGCGGCGCTCTGCCGGTCGGGAGCGAGTCGGGCCTCTACGACGTCCGCGACCGTGCCGTCGCCGGCACCTGGCGCGAAGCGACGCGAGGACAGATCGAGACGGTCGACATCTGGGACGACTTCGTCGAGCGGGTGCTGTCGTTCGTCGACGTCTCGACAATCAAGCCTGCGAAGGTGGTCGTCGACGCCGCGAACGGGATGGCCGGCGTGATGCTGCCGCGGGTGCTCGAGCGTCTCCCGCAGATCGAGGTCGTCCGTTGCTTCTTCGATCCAGACGGCGAATTCCCGAACCACGAGCCGAATCCGCTGCTCCCTGAGAACCGCGAGTTCATCGTCGCGAAGACGCGCGCGGAGCACGCCGCGCTCGGTGCCGCCTACGACGGCGACGCCGACCGCTGCTTCTTCGTCGACGACACCGGTGAGTTCATCCCGGGCGATTTCGTCACCGCGCTCTTTGCCGAGATGGCCCTCGCCCGCGAACCGGGCGCCAAGGTGATCTACGACGTCCGGGCGTCGTGGGCGGTGCCCGAGGCGATCGAGGCCGCCGGCGGGACCGCCCTCGTCAACCGCGTCGGCCATTCGTTCATCAAGCAGCGGATGCGCGACGAGGGCGCCGTCTTCGCCGGCGAGGTCTCGGCGCACTACTACTTCCGCGATTTCTCCCAGGCCAACTCGGGCGTGATCCCGTTCCTGCTGATGCTGGAGCTGCTCTCGAAGCGCGGCAGGCTGAGCGACCTGCTCGCCAAGCTCCGCTCGACGTACTTCATCACCGGCGAGATCAACACGCCGGTCGCCGACGTGGCGCTGAAGCTGCAGGAGCTGAAGGAGCGCTACGGGCCCGGCGGACGTGTCAGCCACCTGGACGGGCTCTCGGTCGAGCACGAC
>CAIYXH010000172.1 GCA_903930195.1 uncultured Actinomycetes bacterium
GATCTGCGCGAGCGGCCGCAGCTCGGCGCCGACCGGCGAGAGCTCGAGCAGCGCGACGGAGTCGAAGGGCGTGTCGTAGCGGGGGAGCGGCACGCGGCCGAGCGACCAGAGCAGCGCACCGAGCGCCTCGCCGAGCCAGATGTCGTCGGGCTCCCCGTCGTCGGCAAGGCCGCGTGCGACGCGGCTTCCGAGCGTCCGGCAGCGCTCGACAACCTCCTGCTTCCCCCGCAGCTTCGTTGGCATCCGGCTCCTGACCTCGACTCCCAACCCTAGTTCGACTGCACTTGCGCCGTCAGGTGCCGATCGTACACTTGTTCGTATCGTGCCCAAGGCCGCCTCGATCCATTACGTCTGCTCCGACTGCGGGACCGCGTCCGGTCGCTGGCTCGGACGCTGCTCCGGCTGCGGCTCGTTCGGGACCCTCGTCGAGGAGACGAACGGCCCGCGCGGCGTCGTCGCGCAGGCGGCGAAGCCGCTCCTGCGGCTCGTCGACGTCGAGCCCGAGCAGGCCGAGCGCATGTCGACAGGAGTCCCCGAGCTCGACCGCGTGCTCGGCGGCGGCCTCGTGCCCGCCTCCCTTGTCCTCGTGGGCGGCGAGCCGGGTATCGGCAAGTCGACGCTGTTGCTCTCCACGCTCGGCGCGATGTCGAAGACGCGGCGCGCGCTGCTCGTCACCGGCGAGGAGTCGGTTGCCCAGGTCAAGCTCCGCGCCGACCGGCTCGGCGGCTGCGAGCAGATCGAGATCCTCGCCGAGACCGAGCTCGAGACGGTCTGCGCGACGCTCGAGCGCGAGCGGCCCGACGTCTGCGTGATCGACTCGGTACAGACGCTGTATGCCGCCGAGATCGGCTCCGCCCCCGGTTCCGTCTCCCAGGTGCGCGAGGCCGCCGCCCGCCTGCTGCGCGTCGCCAAGGAGCACGGCGTCGCGACGTTCCTCGTCGGCCACGTGACGAAGGACGGCACGGTCGCCGGCCCGCGCGTGCTCGAGCACCTGGTCGACTGCGTCCTCCAGTTCGAGGGCGACCGCTACCACGCGCATCGCATCCTGCGGGCCGTCAAGAACCGCTTCGGCTCGACGAACGAGATCGGCGTCTTCGAGATGACCGGCGCGGGGCTCGTCGGCGTGCCCGATCCGTCGGAGCTCTTCGGCCGCTCCGAGCAGGGTGAGATCGGTGCTGCCGTCACCTGCACGCTCGAGGGCTCCCGCCCGCTGCTCCTCGAGATCCAGGCGCTCGTCGCGCCGAGCGATCTCGCGATGCCGCGCCGCGTCGCGACCGGCGTCGACCCGAAGCGCCTCGCGATGATCGTCGCGGTGCTCGCACGGCACGCGGGAATCGCCCTCGGCTCGGCCGATGTCTTCGTCAACGTCGCCGGCGGCGTCCGCATCGACGAGCCCGGCGCCGACCTCGGGATCGCGCTCGCGATCGCCTCCGCCGCGCGCGGCGTGCCCGTGCGCGACGGGATGGCCGCGTTCGGCGAGATCGGACTCACCGGTCGTCTTCGCCCCGCCACGCAGGCCGCCCGGCGTCTCGACGAGTGTCGGAAGCTCCGGCTCGACACGGTCCTCGCACCCGCCGGAACGGAGGGCGCAGCGGTCGGAGCGGAGACGCTCCGTCACGCGCTCGCAGCCGCACTTCCGGAGGCCGGCCGGGGCGACTGAGCTGCTGCCAGGCCCGATTTCGCCACGTCCGGTGCTTGCGAGACGCAAAGGCCAGGTATTAGCAGGGATTTTGTCAAAAAGCCCTGCGTTTATGCGGTTTCTGGTACAGTTTCGCTCTCGCCGGTCGCCCTCCAGGGGTCGCTGGCTCTTTCGTCGGAGGAGCGCTTTTCCAGCGGCGCTTTGATTCCTGGCAACGCCGGGAGAGGGAGTAGGGACTTGTACAAAGTCGGCGACAAGGTCGTTTATCCCCACCATGGGGCGGGCACCGTTGTGACGCGCGAATCGCGCACGGTGCTGGGAGAGACACGCGAGTACCTGACGATCAAGATCCTGCACAACGACATGACCGTCAACGTGCCCGCAGACAACTGCGAGCTCGTCGGGCTCCGCAGCGTGATCGACGAGGATGCGGTGAAGAAGGTCGTCAAGTACCTGACGAGCGGCGGCACGGATATGCCGAAGAACTGGAACCGGCGCTTCAAGCACAACCGGGACAAGATGAAGACCGGCGACATCTTCGAGCTCGCCGAGGTGGTCTGCAACCTGTCGCTCCGCGACGTGGACAAGGGCCTCTCGACCGGCGAGAAGCAGATGTACGTCAAGGCCAAGAAGATCCTGGCGTCCGAGCTGATGTACGCGAAGAACCTCTCCGAGGAAGACGCGTTCCTGTGGCTCGAGGATGTCCTCACGGCGAAGAATGGCAAGCCGGCGGCCGCTGCGAAGCGTGCCACCCCGGCGAAGAAGCCTGCCGCGAAGACGCCGGCTGCTGCCTGACCGGGTAGCGCCTCATGGCTGATGGTGTCTGGGCCGTTCTCGTCGCCGCAGGGCGGGGAGAACGGCTCGGCGCCGATCGCCCGAAGGCCTTCGCGCGGCTCGGGGAGTTGCCGCTCCTCGCCGAGTCGATGCGCCGTCTCGACGACTGCCACTGGATCGACGCGATCGTCGTCGTCTGCCCACCGGAGTGGGAGGAGCCGACGATCCTGCTGGC
>CAIYXH010000173.1 GCA_903930195.1 uncultured Actinomycetes bacterium
CAGGCCGCGGCCGGCGAGGTAATCCCGCGCGAGCGAGCCGGCCTGCGACTCCCAGAGGTAGCGCTCGTAGAACGACGCCGTCGTGTCGAGCAGCTCGAACAAGCGCTCACGCCGGCGCCGCCGTCCGTCCTCCTCCGGGTTCGAGTCCTCGTACTCGATCGGGATGTGGAAGCGCTCCGCGAGCCATTCGATCGACGCGGTGAAGTCGAGGCCCTGCGTGTCCTGGACGAAGCGGATCATGTCCCCGCCCTTGTGGCAGCCGAAGCAGTAGAAGAGCTTGTCCGCGGCGTTCACCGAGAAGCTCGGCGTCCGCTCCTCGTGAAAGGGGCAACGGCCGACGAGGCGCGCGCCGGCCTTGCGCAGCGAGGTGCGCTCCTCGACTACGGCGACGAAGTCCGCCCCCTGGCGGACCGCCTCCACCGTCGCATCCTTGATCCGCGCCATCCTTGTCGCCCCTAGAGGCTCGCAGCGTATTGCAGTGCGTACCGGTCGGTCATCCCGGCGATGAACTTGGTGATCTCGTCGGCGCCCTTGCCCTGGCGGACGAGCGTGTCGAAGATGCGCCGCACGGTGGCGCGGGCGCGTTCGTGCTCGGAGTGCGTGCCCGGGCCGAGATAGACGCGCTCGAACATGAAGGCGCGCAGCGCGTGCATCGCAGTCCCGATCCGCTCGCTCTGGACGATGTCGCCATCCCGCGCCGACGTCTCGATCAGGTCGTGTACGAGCGTGTCGATCCGCTGCGAGCCGCGCTGGCCGAGCACGTCGAGCTCGGCGCGCGGCAGGTCGCCCTCCTCGAGGATCCCGAAGCGGATCGCATCGTCGATGTCGTGGTTGATGTACGCCACCCGGTCGACGATCCGGACGATCTTCCCCTCGAGCGTCTCCGGCTCCCGGTCCCCCGTGTGCGTGAGGATGCCGTCGCGCACCTCGTGCGTCAGGTTGAGCCGCTCGGCGATCCGGTGCGACTGCTCGTTGTGGCGGTAGCTGCCGCCGAAATGCTCCTTCAGCGCCGCGTCGAGACCCTCCTCGCCCGCCTGGCCGAACGGCGTGTCTCCCATGTCGTGGCCCAGGCCGATCGCCTCGACGAGATCCTCGTTCAGCTGCAGCGAGCGCGCGACGACGCGGGCGATGCCGGTCGTCTCGAGGGTGTGGGTCATGCGGGTGCGGTAGTGGTCGCCGATCGGGTCGATGAACACCTGCGTCTTGCCCTTGAGCCGCCGGAACGGCTTCGAGTGGACGATGCGGTCGCGATCGCGCTGGAAGGGGGTGCGGATGCCGCACTCGTCCTCGGCGCGGAGCCGCCCGCGGGTCGCGTACGAGCGCACGGCGCGGTCGGAGAGCGCCTGCTCCTCGAGGGCTTGAATCCGGGTCGCAAAGCCGTGCTCGACGGGTGCAAGGGTCGTGAATTCGGTCATCCGATCCAGCGTAGACACAGGGCACCCCGGCAGGCGATACTCCAGGTGATGCGCATCGTGGTTTCTGCCGCCGCGTGCCTCATCGTGCTGCTCACTGCCGGTTGCGGAGGGAACTCCGACGGCGCGATCAGGAGCGCGATCGAGAGCTCGAAGGTGACCTACTTCGCCTATGCCTCGCCGACCTGGTGGGGCCGGCCGGTGACCGTGAAGATCTCGACCCTGACGGCAGGCAAGGAAACGGCCGAGGCCGCCGTCGACGTCTACGCCGGCACCGACGACGTCGCGCACGAGCGCGTCTTCCTCGTCCGCCACGACACGGGTTGGGAGGTCTCCAGCTTCGACCGGGGCGACAACACCGCGAGCGTGCTGCTGATCTCCGGCCCGGAGAACGTGCGCTCGCCGAACGCAGCCGAGCGCGCGGAGCTCACGAGCACGACCCTCAACTACCTCGCCATCCCGGCCTCATGCGTCCGCCTGACGATCCAGATCTCGAAGCTGAACTCCGCCTACGCCGCGGTCAGCGAACGGTTCGTCGGGCCGAACGCGGCCTCGTGCTCGAGCAACGGCGTCAGCATCTTCTGGAAGGTGCACGGCCACTGGCGCCTGCTCGGCAGCTCGAGCGAGGCGTTCGACTGCCGGACGACACCCACCGGCGTCGTGCGCAGCCTGCTCGGCAACTGCGCGGTCTACGGCAGCAACGAGCTCGGCTAGAGACCCCGCTAGATGATGATCGGAACGCTGCCGCCGTCGGCGCTCCACGCCGCACCGGTGACGTAGCTCGCCCGCGCCGAGCAGAGGAACACCGCCACCGAGGCGATCTCGGCAGGCTCGGCGAGACGGCCGAGCGGCCGACCAGCACCGACCTTCGCGAGCACCTCTTCGCGGCTCCCCTGCTGATCGGCAAGACCGCCCTCGCCGAGCCAGGCATCGGTCGCCGTCGGCCCGGGTGTGATCGCGTTGCAGCGGATGCCGTCCTTCGCGTAGAGGTCGGCGACCAGCCGCGAGAGCGAAAGGAGCGCCGCCTTCATCACGGAGTAGTCGGGCATGCCGCCCGACGGGCGCTTCGCGGCGGTCGACGAGATGTTCACGATCGCCCCCGCCCCCCGCTCCTGCATCCCGGGGAGCACCGCGTAGGTCGCACGCAGCGCGCTCATGAAGTTGAGCTGGAAGGAGGCCTCCCAGTCGGCTTCGGTCAGCTCGGCGAACTTCCGGATCTCGGTGCCGCCGAGGTTGTTGACGAGGCAGTCGACCCGTCCGAAGCGCTCGATCGTCTCGGCGACGAGGCGCTCGGGCTCGCCCGGCAGCGTCAGATCGGCCGAGACATGCAGCGCGCCGATGCCTTCGGCCGCGCGGCCGGAGGTGACGACCGTCGCGCCCTCCTCCTGCAGCTGGCGGGCGATCTCGAGGCCGATCCCGCGGGTCGAGCCAGTGACGACGCACACCTGATCGCGGAGCTCCAGATCCATGCCGACTAGCGTAGTCGTCCGTGACCCGCATCCTCCTCGCAAGGCACGGGCAGTCGGAGTGGAATGCCGCGGGGCGCTGGCAGGGCCAGGCCGACCCGCCGCTGACCGAGCTCGGCCGCGCCCAGGCCGCGGCCCTCGCGCAGTCCCTCGCCACGGAGCCCCTCGACGCGATCGTCTCGAGCGACCTCGTGCGCGCGTTCGAGACGGCGCGAATCATCGGCGACGCGCGCGGATTGCCCGTCGAGGCCGACGCGCGGCTGCGGGAGATCGACTGCGGCGAATGGTCGGGCCTGACGACCGACGAGATCCGCGAGCGCTACCCGGAAGGCTGGACGCGCCAGGAAGCGGGCGGCGACGGCTGGGTTCAGGGCGAGACGCATGCGGCGATGGGCGAGCGGATCGTCGGCGAGGTCTCACGGATCGCCGCCGCGCATCCCGGGGAGGCGCTGCTCCTCGTCCTCCACGGCGGGCTGATCCGGGCGCTGCTCGCCGAGGCTCTCGGGATGCCGCTCTCGGAGTACCGGCAGCGCCACCGCGGACCCGCCAACGCCGAGGTCGCGCGGATAGCCGTGCTGGACGGAGAGTTCCGACCGATAGAGTGAGCCGCGGTGGAGGACTACACCAACAAGTACAAGGGCGAGCAGGTCGAGATCGCGCTCTTCGGGGGCGAATACCAGGACGGTGTCCTGACGGCGTACTGCTACGTCGAGGACGTCGCCCACATCGAGCTCAACGGGCACATCCTGATCCCGCTGCAGAACATCGCCTCCCTCCACTGTTCCAGCCGCTGTGACGCGCCGGAGCCCGACTGGCCCCCGAGTGGGCTAGCCGAGGACGAGCCGGACGAGCGCGACGACGAGGGGTAGGCCTTCGTGCCGAGCCGCGTCACCGTCGCCGGCAACCTCCTCAAGACCTGGCTCCTGGTGGCAGTGCCGGCGACGGCGTTCGGCGCGCTCGGCTGGCGGATCGCTGGATACCACCTGGCGCTCCTGTTCGCAGGCTCGGTGGTACTGCTCGCGGTGGCGCTCTACTGGTACGCCGATCGGATCGTGATGGGGATGCTCGACGCCCGGGAGCTGCTGCCCGGCGAGGCGCCGGCCCTCCATGCAGCGATCGAGAGCCTCTCGGGTCGCGCCGGCGTCATCCGGCCGCGGCTCTACCTGCTTCCGGGCGGCTACCCGCGCTCAGCAGGAGCAGGCCGCGGGCCGCTCGGTGGCGGCGCGATCGCCGTCTCCACCGGCCTTCTCGCCCTCGCGACGCCCGCGGAGCTCGAAGGGCTCGTCGCCCACGAGCTCGGCCACATGCGCCACCGTGACACGCTCATCCAAAGCGCCGTCGTCGTGCTGACGCTCAGCATCGTCGAGCTCTCACGGATCGGCGGCGCGTTCCAGCGCGGCCTGCTCTTCCTGCTTGGGCCGATCGCGGCGTCGTTCGCGCACCTGTTGCTCTCGCCCGCGCGCGAGTATCGCGCCGACCGCTTCGCGGCGGTGCTCTGCGACTCGCCGCACGGCCTCGCCGATGCGCTCACCCGGCTCGAGCAGGCGATGGAGTTCGTCCCGTTCGAGGGCAGCCCTGCCACCGAGCCGGTCTACGTCGCGAACCCGTTTGCGGAGGTCGGCCTGGCGGCGCTGTTCGTCACGCATCCGCCGATCGCGTCGCGCGTGGCGCGCCTACGGGATCTGGATCCCGACTGGCGGGAGCGGCTCAGAGCCGGCTAGTCCCCGCCGGCCGCTCTCCGGCCTCCGGATCGAGACCGGGGCCTGGCCCCTGTTCGAGACGGGCCGCAGCGTGACACGAAGGCTTCAACCGGGGCAGGCCTGAAGACCTGTCGCTACGACGAAACGACGGCGACACGTCAACACCGGGACAGCCCGCTGCGGGGGCAGTTCCTCCCAACCACAAAAAGACAGGGCTTGCGCCCTGTCTTGATGCGTACGTCGAAAGAAAAATGGGCGGCGTCCTACTCTCCCGGGGACTTTCGTCCCGAGTACCATCGGCGCTAGCGGGCTTAACTGCTCTGTTCGGAATGGGAAGAGGTGTTTCCC
>CAIYXH010000174.1 GCA_903930195.1 uncultured Actinomycetes bacterium
CCACGGCACGGCTGATCGTCCGCCTGCTCGAGCCGACCTCCGGGACGATCCGCTTCGACGGGCAGGACATCTCCAAGGCCTCGCAGCGCACCCTGCGGCCGCTGCGCCAGGAGATGCAGATCATCTTCCAGGACCCGTACTCGTCGCTCAACCCGCGCAAGACGGTCGGCCAGATCGTCGGGCAGCCGTTCGCGATCCACGGGACGGAGAAGGACATCAAGACGCGCGTGCAGGAGCTGCTCTCGCGCGTCGGGCTGAGCCCGGAGCACGTGAACCGCTACCCGCACGAGTTCTCCGGCGGTCAGCGCCAGCGGATCGGCGTCGCACGGGCCCTCGCACTGCAGCCGAAGCTGATCGTCTGCGACGAACCGGTCTCGGCGCTCGACGTCTCGGTGCAGGCGCAGATCCTCAACCTGCTCAAGAGCCTCCAGAGCGAGTTCAACCTCACCTACGTCTTCATCTCGCACGATCTCTCGGTGATCCGGCAGATCTCCGACCGGGTCGCCGTGATGTATCTCGGCAAGGTCGTCGAGACCTCGACGTCGGAGGCGCTCTACGAGAGCCCGCGACATCCGTACACCGCCGCGCTCCTCTCGGCCGTGCCGCGCCACGACCTGAGCGGGGCGGCAACCCGGCAGCGGATCGTGCTCGGCGGCGACGTGCCCTCGCCCGTCAACCCGCCGTCTGCCTGTGTCTTCCATCCACGCTGCCCGCGCTTCCAGCCGGGCACCTGCGACGTCGTGACGCCCGAGCCGCAGCCGTTCGAGGCGGGGCACGAGGCGGCCTGCCACTTCCCGGTGGAGCGGTGGCCGATGACGGAGGACGAGCTCCGGCATCCGGCCGGTGTCGCCGCGTCGACCGCGGCCTGACACCTCTTCCGATCACGCAGTTCGTCCTCGGCTAGACTCACGGGCGTTTGGCAGGCGGTGGCAGCTGCGCGCCATCGCACAAGGCAGCACCGCGCACCCCTTCCGCACTTTTTTGAGTCCAGGAGAGAGATGGCCACTTCGAGCGAGAACGTCGGAACGCTGATCGAGATCAAGGGTGTCGTTGTCGACGCCGTCTTCCCGAACAAGCTGCCGCACATCTATTCGGCACTGAAGATCACGCGGCCCGACGGCGGCGAGCTGATCGCAGAGGTGCAGCAGCACCTCGGTGACGACCGGGTTCGCGCCGTGGCGATGGACTCCACCGACGGCCTCGCGCGCGGCGCGGAGGCAGTCGACACCGGCGCCCCGATCTCGGTGCCCGTCGGCGAGGTCACGCTCGGCCGCGTCTGGAACGTCATCGGCGACGCGATCGACGACAAGGGCCAGCCCGAGGCAGGCAGCGAGCGCTGGGCGATCCACCGCGATCCGCCGGCCTTCGCCGACCTCGCGTCGAAGATCGAGATCTTCGAAACCGGCATCAAGGTCATCGACCTGATCGCCCCGTACGTCCGCGGCGGCAAGATCGGGCTGATGGGCGGCGCCGGCGTCGGCAAGACCGTCCTCATCCAGGAGCTCATCGCGAACCTGGCCCGCGAGCACGGCGGCGTGTCCGTCTTCTCCGGCGTCGGCGAGCGCACCCGCGAGGGCAACGACCTCCTGCTCGAGATGGAGGAGTCGGGCGTGCTCGACAAGGTCGCGCTCTGCTACGGCCAGATGAACGAGCCCCCGGGCGCCCGCCTGCGCGTCGCGCTCTCCGGCCTGACGATGGCCGAGTACTTCCGCGACCAGGGCCAGGACGTGCTC
>CAIYXH010000175.1 GCA_903930195.1 uncultured Actinomycetes bacterium
CCGGCATCGCGGGCACCTCGCCGGACGAGCTCGCCGCCGACCTCGTCCCGCTCTTCGAGACGATCCTCTCGACGATCCCGGCGCCGTCGTACGACCCCGAGCATCCGCTCCAGGCGCTCGTCACGAACCTCGACTCGAGCCCGTACGTCGGCCGCCTCGCCCTGCTCCGGATCTACCACGGCACCCTGCGCAAGGGCGCACAGATCGCCTGGTGCCGCGCCGACGGCCGCATCGAGAACGCCCGCGTCACGGAGCTCTTCATCACGGAGGCGCTCGAGCGCGTACCCGCCGACGAAGCGGGCCCGGGCGAGATCGTCGCACTCGCCGGCCTGCCGGACGTCACGATCGGCGAGACGATCGCCGACCCGAACGATCCGCGGCCGCTGCCCGTCACCGCCGTCGACGAGCCGAGCCTCTCGGTCACCCTCGGCATCAACACGAGCCCGCTCGCCGGCCGCGAGGGCACGAAGCTGACCGCGAGCCTCGTCAAGCAGCGCCTCGACGCCGAACTCGTCGGCAACGTCTCGCTTCGCGTCTCCCCCACGAGCCGCCCGGACACGTGGGAGGTGCAGGGCCGCGGTGAGCTCCAGCTCGCCGTGCTCGTCGAGCTGATGCGCCGCGAGGGCTTCGAGCTCAACGTCGGCAAGCCGGAGGTGCTCACCCGTGAGATCGACGGCAAGCGCCACGAGCCGGTCGAGCGCGTCGCGGTCGACGTCCCCGAGGAGTACGTCGGCGTCGTCACCCAGCTCTTCGCGCTCCGCAAGGGACGCCTGCAGCAGATGGTCAACCACGGCACCGGGTGGGGCCGCATGGAGTACCTCGTCCCGGCCCGCGGCCTGATCGGCTTCCGCACGGAGTTTCTCACCGAGACCCGGGGAACCGGCATCCTCCACCACGTCTTCGAGGCCTGGGAGCCGTGGTTCGGCGAGCTGCGGACGCGCCCGACCGGCAGCCTCGTCGCCGACCGCACCGGCAACGCCACCGGCTTCGCGATCGAGGCGCTCCAGGAGCGCGGCTCGCTCTTCATCGCGCCGGGCGACCCGCTCTACGAGGGAATGATCGTCGGCGAGAACTCGCGCAGCAACGACCTCGACGTCAACGCCTGCAAGCCGAAGAAGCTGACGAACATGCGCGCCTCGTCGGCCGACGAGCTGATCCGGCTGATCCCCCCGCGTCCGCTCTCGCTGGAGCAAGCGCTCGAGTTCATCCGCGACGACGAGTGCGTCGAAGTCACACCGAAGTCGATTCGCCTGCGCAAGGTCGAGCTCACTGCCGGCAAGCGCGCCCAGCTTGCCTCGCGCCAGAAGCGCGAGCGCGCTAGCTTGCAGTCATGAACCGGCGCCTACCGGGGCTGCTTCTCGCACTGGTCGTGCTGAGCTGCGCTGTCCCTGCCGCGGAGTCCGCGACCGTGCCGCAGGTGGGGGTCGTGCTGACGATGCCCAACTGCATGGTGCAGACGCTTGCGCCCGCGACGCTGACCCTCGCCTGCGCCGATGCGAACTACACGCTCGTGAAGCTCCACTGGGCGAACTGGGGCTCCGATCCCGCCTCGATCGACGGGCAGGCCTCGGTCAACGATTGCACCCCGAACTGCGCCGCGGGACACTTCCACAGCTATCCGGTCACAGCGACGGCGAGCGGGATCCAGCACTGCCTCAGCGGCCGGATGCAGTACACGAAGCTCGTCGTGCACTACACCGGCGCCCGTCCGAAGGGCATCGGCGTCAACGACAGTTACAGCTTCCCCTGCGACGCCGGCAGCCCCGGTCCGAAGATCAAGGCGGTCGCAGAGGGTCACGACAAGGTCTCGATCACCGGCACCGGCTGGGTGGTCTCGAAGACGGAGCATTGCTCGACCTGGGCGACCGTCTACAACAACGCGGCGAAGCCGTCGCTCTTCAAGCAGCCGAAGATCCAGAAGAGCGGCGACTTCCACATCGTCTGGACGGCGCCCCACGCCGGCAGGGCCATCGTTGTCGCGAACCAGGGCTGCGGCACCTCCGCCGCCGGCGTTCAGGTGTACGAGAGCGCCATCCGCGTCACCGTCCGGTAAGAACGATGCGAACGGCGGGACAGGTCTGAAGACCTGTCCCTACGCAACGGCGAGATCGAGCGGTTCCGGGCGCCCGGGGTCGGGGTTCGGCGGCACCGGGTCGGGGTAGGGCAGCGGCTCGCCGGGATCGGGGCGCGGGACGGGCGGCACGGGCATCGGCGCCGAGATCGCCTCGACGTCCGGCACCGGATACGGAATACCCGGGTCGGGCACGGGATAGGGCTCGCCCGGATCCGGCACGGGGTACGGCTCGCCGGGATCGGGCGGCTCGATCGGCTCGCCCGGATCCGGGAACGGCGGCTCGGGGTCCGCGATCCCCGCTGGGAGCCCGTCGTCGGGAGCGTCGGCGTCGCCCGGCCGGAGATCCGGCGGCGGCGTGCGCGGGTCGAGATCGGGCGCGGGCAGGATCTCGTCTGGATCGTGAGAGGGAGGCTCCGGGTCGGGAGCAGGACGCGTGACG
>CAIYXH010000176.1 GCA_903930195.1 uncultured Actinomycetes bacterium
AAGGCCGCGAC
The DNA here is from genome assembly GCA_903930195.1 of uncultured Actinomycetes bacterium. Classification (GTDB taxonomy): domain Bacteria; phylum Actinomycetota; class Thermoleophilia; order Gaiellales; family Gaiellaceae; genus PALSA-600. Next base: position 12 of record CAIYXH010000176.1, read on the forward strand.
GCCTTCCTTCCCGTCCGGCGACTCGAGCGTCCGCATGAACGCCTCGAGCTCGAGCCCGTAGTCGGCCTGCTCGCGCGTCGAGACGAGGAGGCGCTTCAGCTCGATCAGCGCGTTGCGGCTCTGTCCGGCGATCGCACCGGCGACCCGCTCGATGCCGGCGTCGAGATCGTCGACGACGTCCTCGACGAGCCCGAGCGTGAAGGCCTTCTCCGCATCGATCTGCCCGCCGCTCAGCAGCAGCCAGTTCGCGCGGCCGCGCCCGATCAGCCGCGGCAGCCTCTGCGTCCCACCGCCACCGGGAAGCAGGCCGAGCTGCACTTCCGGCAGCCCCAGCTTGGCGCCGGTCTGCGCGATGCGGACGTCGCAGGCGAGCGCGAGCTCGAGCCCGCCGCCGAGGCAGAAGCCATGGATCGCGGCGACGACCGGGACAGGCACCGACTCGATCGTCTGCGCCACGTCCTGGATCGGCGGCAGCCGCCCCTCACGCAGCTCGGTGATGTCGGCGCCGGCCGAAAACGCTTTGCCGCGCCCGCGCAGGACGACGACCCTCGTCTCGACGGGGATGTGCATCAGCTCCGCGTCGAGCTGCTCGACCAGCGCCGCGCCGAGCGCGTTCACCGGAGGGCTGTCGAGCCAGACGGTCTTGATCGCGTCGCTCACGCGCTCACTCTTTCAGAAGGGGTTGACCCCGTGTTCTGCGGTGGATCCATCGCGTTTGGGGCTTTCCCCATCGACCTCGTCGTCGAACCGGGCGGGCGCCTCGCCTCGCGCTAGCTCCCGAGGCCGCTTCGCGTGAGCGTGGCGATCGCGCCATCCCGACAGGTGAGCGTGACGGTCTGGCCCACTCCGACGAGCTCGTCGGGGAACGAGAAGAGCTGCCCGGTGAGCACGTCGTAGTAGAAGGCCGGCAGCGTGCACGTCAGCGCGCCGACCGCGATCGAGCCGCACGCCGCCGAGACCGTGTGCGCGTTCAGCGCGCCGTACGACGGGCAGCCGCTCCCGTCGAACACCGTGATCTGCCCCGAGACCGTCGTCGGCGTTGCCGACGAGGAACTCGACGCGGCGCTGAAGGTGAACGATCCGGCACCACGCACATTCGTGGGAGGAGAAACCACCGCCGGAGGCGGCGCCGTCGACAGGCGCCCGGTCTCGTTGGCGGTCTCCGGGGCGTAGCGGATTCCGGAGAGGACGCCGTTCCTGCACGTGATCGCGACCGGGTCGGTGAGCACGAACCGGCCTACGCTCGGCGAGGCGTGCGTCAACGCACACGGGATGCGATCGACGACGATCCGTTTCGCGTCGAGCGCAGAGATCTCCCCGTTCACTCTGAGCGTCATCACCGGCGTCGGCGGCGCCGCGCCGGCAGGGACGGCTGCGGCCGCCCCTAGAGCCGAGATCAGAGCGAGCGATCCGAGAATCCGCGCCATGCCCGCAGTGAGTATGCGACGGCGTTACCGGCGATGCAAGCGGCGTCGCGCGCGACGTCACGTCACGGTCACATCGGTGCCGGATCAGACCGGAGCTGACGCGCAATCGATTTATGCTCCTCGCATGGAAGTCAGGCCCGTGTGGGAGGCGCAGGCTCGGTCCGACGCAGACGACGTGTGCGCTGCCCTCCGAGCTCAGGGGATCAAGTGCGCCGTCACCGAGCCGACGATCCCGTACGTCGCCATGCCCTTCATGGCGAACACCCCGCAGTACACGGTGGTCGTTGCGCCCGAGGACGAGCAGCGGGCGCGCGACGTCGTCGGCGCCAACGACGCATAGCTCGTCTTCGCCGGCACGCCGTCGCTCGGGACAGGGCTGACGCCCTGTCCCTACGAGAACGACGAGGAGCGCGAAGGCGCCTGGCGGATTCGAACCGCCGTACACGGCTTTGCAGGCCGCTGCCTAACCACTCGGCCAAGGCGCCAGAGCCTGCCCATTCTACGAGCAGACGACGGCGAAGCTGACGCCACCGAGCTCGTAGCGCCCCTCCCCCACGGCCGCCTGCTGCTCGATCGCGCGGCGGACGGCCTGCTGCTCGGCCTCGTCGAGCTCCGCGAGGGCGTCCGAAACGGCGCCGCGGATCTCGCGGACGAACAGCCAGAGCTCGTCGGCGTCGGCGAACCGGTAGGGCGCGTCGAGCTCCTCGATAGATC
>CAIYXH010000177.1 GCA_903930195.1 uncultured Actinomycetes bacterium
CTCCTGCGCGCGGCCGGGCACCTCGCCCGTGAGCACCTCACCGAGCTCGTGCACCTCGAGCCAGTCGAGGACGCCGCGCTCGACCGGCTCGATCAGGTCACCCGACTCGAGCCGCGCCTGTTCGCGCGAGTCGCAGCAGACGAAGGCGGCGCGTTCGAGCACGGTGTTGTCGAGCTCGCGCCGAGAGGGATCGTTCGCACCGACCGCGCAGACGAGCGCGCCCTCGCGCAGCCACTCGCCGCGGAGGACCGGGTCCTTCGAGGTCGTGACGGTGACGACGATGTCGGCATCGGCCGCGTCGCGATTGGACTCGGCCGGCTTCGCGTCGTTCGCCTTGCAGAACGCGGCGAGACGCTCCGCGTTCCGGGCGTAGACGACGACCTTCTCGATCGTGGGCACGGCGGCGCGGATCGCGGCGATCTGCGCCTCGGCCTGCCAACCGGCGCCGATCACGCCGAGCGTCTTCGCGCCCGGCCGTGCCAGGTGGCGCGCGGCGACACCCGAGGCGGCGCCCGTCCGGATCTGCCCCAGGCGATCGGCGTCGATCACGGCCTCGAGCCGCGACTCCGCGAGCGAGAAGAGCAGCACGGCAAAGGGTGTCCCGTTCGGCGTCCAGAGGTACGACTTGACCCCCGCGTAGCCGAGCACCGGATCGACGCAGGCCATCACGGCGAAAACCCCGTCCTCGACGCGCAGTCGCCCGCGCGGCAGGTTCTCGATCTCCCCGGCGGCGAGGCGGCGGAGCGACTCCTCGACGGGATCGAGTGCGTCCGCCGGCGTCAGCAGGGCAGCGACATCGGCTTCGGAAAGGTGCAGCGTGGTGCTCATCGCCTACGACTTTCGGTTAGGGACTGGATATTCGGGGGATGTGTGGTCGGGAACATTTTCCGCAGGCCACTTTCAAGGATGGTGCAGATGAAGATCGTGACACGCCTCATAGGTATGACCGCGATCGGTGGATGCGCCCTCGCATTCGCCGGCTCCGCGTTCGCCGCTCTCAACCCGACGTTTCTCGCCACCGCGACCGCGGGCTCGTCGACCGTCAGCCTGACGGCCGCCGACAGCGGCCTCAGCGACGACGCGACGGCCCGCATCCAGATGTACGTTCCGGCCGGCTTCACGTTCACGGCTCCGGCCATGGGCGCCAAGGCGACCGCGTCCAGCTCGTTCATCGAGACGACCCGCGACCCGAACACGGCGCTGCGGACGAACGGCTCGATGATCGCCGTCAGCACCACCGACGCCGCCGTCACGCAGGGCACTGCGGGCTGCGACACCGGCTCGCACATCGCTGCCTGGTCGGCGACGTTCACGACCTCCGACGGTGACACGTTCACCTTCCCGGTCGTCGTGGATCAGACCACGGGCACCGAGACGCAGTTCGGCGCCTACAAGCTCGTCGCGTGCTTCCGGCCGCTCGGCACGGGCTCGTCCTCGAGCAACACGTCCGGCGCGGGCGGTCTGACGCCCGACACCTACGGCAACAAGCTCGTGTCCGCAACGCTCAACGTCCCGGGCTTCGGCGTCCCGACCAAGTCGGGCTCGTACCTGTGGCGCTCGCTGTGGACGCCGTACGCGACGGGCTCCGGCACGCTGAACACCGCCGGCAACGTCGAGGCGCAGTCGACGACGCGCATCGCGTCGACCTCGCTAACCCTCACCGGCAAGCTCAAGAAGGTCGGCAACAAGACCCAGGTGACCCTCACCGGGAAGCTGATGTTCGACGGTGCCGGTGTCGCCGATGTCCCGGTCGCGCTCCATCACGGCGCGACGAAGACGAAGCTCGTCTCGCTCGGTAGCGCCAAGACCGTGGCGGGCGGCACCTTCTCGCGGGCGTCGGCGCTGACGAAGGCCACGTACTTCCAGGCCGGTGCCACCGTCCAGAAGTCCGACCTCGGCGCCGGGGGCTGCACCGCCTCCTTCGGCGTCACCTGTGCAGACGCAACGGTCGGGGCCGAGAAGGTCCTGAGCAACGTCCTGCACTTCGCCGCTCCCAAGAAGTAACCAGCGTCACTCCTCCTCCGACGGATCTGAAGGGCGCCTCCGGGTGCCCTTCAGTTCGTCCGGAACGGGACGCTCGAGGCGATGCCTGGCACCGAGGCATGTTCCGGTCCCGCGGCGCGGATTCGCGGCTCTCGCAGGCATCTGCGCCGACACGTACCGAAGCTAGACGCTGCCGTCGGTATGCAGGCGGCCTGTTGCTGGACGTAGGACACACGCTCGGAACCTGTCCTTCGTCGTCAAACGGTCGAGAAATGCGCCCGGCATGAATCGAACATGCGAC
>CAIYXH010000178.1 GCA_903930195.1 uncultured Actinomycetes bacterium
CGACCTGCTCGGGCGTCGCGCGGTTCGTGACGTAGTCGTCGGCGACGATCTCCGAGACCGTGCGCCCGCGGTGGTGCTCGCGGATCACGTGCTCGGCGACGATCTCCTCCACCTGCTTGCGCTTGGTGAGGAACGAGAAGAGGTTGCCGAAGAAGCTCATCGCTCAGATCCTACTCGGGCCACTTGAGGTCCGCATCCGGGATCGGATCGCCGTGCGGATCGTGGGTCGGGTAGCCGAGTGCGCGGTCGATCCGCGCCTCGAGCTCCTCCGAGATCACGTGCTCGAGCCGGTCGGCCTCGTCGTGGACGTCGTCGACGTGGACGCCGAGCGTCTCCGCGAGGTAGAGCTCGAGCAGGCGGTGGTGACGGATGACCTCGAGCGCGACCCGCTCGCCCGCCGGCGTGAGCCGTGCGCCGCGGTAGGGCTCGTGGTCGAGGAGGTCGAGGGCGGCCAGTTTCTTGACCATCGCCGACGCCGACGCGGCCGAGACGCCCTGGTCCCGGGCGACGTCGTTCACCGTCACATGACCGCTCCCGGCGACCTGGAGCTTGTAGATCCCCTTGAGGTAGTCCTGGATCGCCACCGAGAGCCCAGGCGCGGTCATCAGTCCGAGCGTACCGCCGTTGCTAGCGTGGCGCGATGCTCATCAGGGTGGGACACAGCGCAGATCCCGACGACGCCTTCATGTTCTGGGCGCTCGAGGCGGGCCGCGTCGACACGCGCGGGCTCGAGTTCGAGCAAGTCGTCTCGGACATCGAGACGCTCAACCGCTGGGCGACCGAGGGTCGTCTCGAGGTCACCGCGATCTCGATGGGCGCCTACTCGGCGGTCTCGGAGCACTACAAGCTGCTGCCGCACGGCGCCTCGTTCGGCATCGGCTACGGCCCGATCGTCGTTGCGCGCGAGCAGCTCGACTTCGACGCGCTCCGCAACGTCGAGATCGTGATCCCCGGCGCCCGGACGACCGCCTACCTCACCCTGCGCCTCGCCCTCGGGCAGGAGCTGAAGGTGCGCGAGCTGCCGTTCGACGAGATCCTCGACGAGGTCTCCTCGGGCCGGGCCGATGCGGGGCTCGTGATCCACGAGGGACAGCTGACCTACGCCGCCGAGGGGCTCGAGAAGATCCTCGACCTCGGCGTCTGGTGGCAGGCGGAGACGGGCCTGCCGCTGCCGCTCGGCGTGAACGCCGCGCGGCGTGACCTGGGCGACCGGTTGCAGGACGTCTCGGAGGTGCTCGGCGAGGCGATCCGCGTGGGACTCGAGAGCCGCGACGAGGCGCTCGCGTACGCCGAGGGCTTCGGCCGTGGCATCGACCGCGAGACCGCCGATCGCTTCGTCGCGATGTACGTGAACGAGCTGACGGTCGACTACGGCGACACGGGCCGCGAGGCGGTCGCCGAGCTGCTGCGCCGCTCCGGCACGGGGGTCACAGCGGAATTTGTCTGACGCGTCGCGCGTCCTCAAGCGGCTCGACGAGCTGTACGCGATCTCCGACAGCCGCGTCGGATACTCGCCGGAGGAGGACGCCGCGCATCGGCTTGCCGCGATCTGGATGATCGACGCGGGCCTCGAGGTCGAGGTCGACGCCGCCGGCAACACGTTCGGCCGCCGCGGCGACGCGCGCACCTGGGTCGGCTCGCACCTCGACACCGTGCCCCGCGGCGGACGCTTCGACGGCGCGCTCGGCGTCGTCGCCGGGATCGAGCTCGCCGACCGCTTCGACGGCCCCTTCACGGTCGCTGCGTTCCGCGACGAGGAGCGCGAGTACTCCGGGAGCCGCGCCTGCGTCGCCGAAGGCCGCCTGCCCGAGCACTACCTCGAGCTCCACGTCGAGCAGGGTCCGGTGCTCGAGCGCGCCGGCGAGCCGCTCGGCATCGTGACGGCGCTCGTCGGTCATGCGCTCGGCGAGGCGACGTTCGACGGGCACGCGGACCACGCCGGGACGACGCCGATGGACCATCGCGACGACGCGCTGCTGAAGGCGGCGGCGTTCATCCAGCGCGTCGCGCAGGCGCCGGTGCCGCCGGCCGTCGCAACCGTCGGCCGCGTCGACGTGCATCCCGGCACCCGCAACGTGGTTCCCGGCCGCGTCACCGTCTCCGTCGATGCCCGCGCTGCGACCCGGCCGGCGCTCGACGCGCTCGTCGAGACGATCGGCTTCGAGCCGCTGACGATCATCGAGCCGGTCGCGATGCGCGATCCCGTCCTTGCCGCGCTCCGCGACGCGTTGCCCGGAGCCCCGGAGCTCGTCTCGGGCGCGGGCCACGACGCCGGGATCCTCGCGGCGGCCGGTGTCGCCGCCGGGATGCTCTTCGTGCGGAGCCTGAACGGGGGCGCGAGCCACTCGCCCGACGAGCTCTCCACGGCCGAGGACGTCGCGCTCGGGCTCGATGCGCTCGTCCGCGCGCTCGTTAGGATCGAGGCAACGTGAGCGATGACCGCGAGATCATGAGCTGGCAGGACCTCGGTGCCGGCTCGCGCTCGCTCGCCGAGCAGGTCGTCGCGAGCGGCTACCGCCCGGACATCATCCTCGCGATCGCACGCGGCGGGCTCCTCGTCGCCGGCGCGCTCTCCTACGCCCTTGGCGTCAAGAACACGTTCACGATGAACGTCGAGTTCTACACCGGGGTCGACCAGCGGCTCGACATGCCGATGATCCTGCCGCCGATCCCCGACCTCGTCGACTTCGCCGACACGCGCGTCCTCGTCGCCGACGACGTCGCCGACACGGGGCTCACGCTCGTCCACGTCCGCGACTTCCTGGCGGGCCGCGTCGCCGAGGTGCGCTACGCCGTGCTCTACGAGAAGCCGCGCTCGGAGGTCACCTGCGACTACGTCTGGAAGCGCACCGACAGCTGGATCGACTTCCCCTGGAGCGCCGAGGCCACCATCGGCAAGGGACTGCTCCAAAGCACCTAGCCACCTCTCCCGGCGGTGTCGTATAGTCGCCAGGCGCCCCCACGGCCGCACCCGGACGTACGAGGAGGAGGAGCTTTGAACAGAAGGAGATCCGCACTGGTGGCGGTCCTGCTGCCGCTTGCCGCAATGGTCGCGCTCGCCGTGACGGCGACCGGCTCGGCGAAGCAGGCCGATGCATTCAAGGTCGCGTTCATCTACGTCGGCCCCCACAACGACGGCGGCTGGTCGCAGGCCCACGAGGATGGCCGGCTGTACGCGCAGAAGGTGCTCGGCAGCAAGGTCGAGACCACCTACAAGGAGAACATCGCCGTCGGCGCCCAGTTCTCGCAGACCGTCGCGAGCCTCGTGGCTCAGGGCTACAAGATGATCTTCGCGACGTCATTCGGCTACGTGAACAAGGCGTTCGCGGCGAAGTACCCGAACGTGATCTTCGACCAGGCGACCGGCACCGACCAGTCGGCGAACCTGGGTGAGTACTTCGGTGCCGCGGAGGACACCGTGTACCTCTCGGGCATGGCTGCCGGAGCCGCGTCGAAGACCGGCAACATCGGCTACGTCGTCGCCTATCCGATCCCCGAGGTGCTCCGGCACGCCGACGCGTTCGCGCTCGGCGCGCAGGCGACCCACCCGGGCGCGAAGGTGCATCTCGTCTGGACGAACTCGTGGTACGACCCGGCCAAGGAGAAGAAGGCCGCGGAGAGCCTCGTCTCGCAGGGCGCCGACGTGCTCGGCCAGAACGTCGACTCGACCGCGACCGGTCTCGTCGCGAAGGAGCACAACATCCCGTGGGTCGGGTACGACTCCGACTCCTCGAAGTTCGCGCCGAAGTCGTGGCTGACCGCCTCGGTCTACAACTGGGGCCCGTACTACGTGAACCAGATCAAGGCCGCGATGGCGGGCACCTGGAAGTCGAGCTTCTACTACGGCTCGATCAAGGACGGCTTCACGAAGCTCGCGGCCTACGGCCCGGGCGTCAGCGCCGCCACGAAGGCCAAGATCGCGAGCAAGGAGAAGGCGATCGAGGCAGGCACGTTCGACGTGTTCGCCGGCCCGATCACCAATCAGGCAGGGAAGATCGCCGTCGCCAAGGGCGCCAAGCTGACCGTCGCACAGCTCTACTCGGTCAACTGGCTCGTCAATGGCGTGATCGGCAGCTCGACCGGCAAGTAGCCGTGGGGGAGAGCTTCCCCCACCTGGACGAACGTGAGCGGAGGGGCGCCGGCGGCGCCCCTCCTGCTCCCGCGGTCCTGATGCGCGGCATCACCAAGCGCTTCCCGGGCGTCGTCGCGAACGACGATGTCGACTTCGAGGTCGCAGCCGGCGAGGTGCATGCGCTCCTCGGCGAGAACGGCGCCGGGAAGAGCACGCTGACGAGCATCCTGACCGGCCTCTACCGGCCCGACGAGGGCCAGGTCTTCCTGGCGGGCGAGGAGGTGAGCTTCGGCTCGCCGCGCGACGCGATCGATGCCGGCGTCGCGATGGTGCACCAGCACTTCAAGCTCGTCGAGACGTTCACCGTCGCCGAGAACGTCGTGCTCGGCGACCACCGTGGCGAGAGCGCCGGGCTGCGGCTGCGGCCGCGTGCGGTCGAGAGGCGTGTCGCCGAGATCTCCGAGCGCTACGGCCTCGCCGTCGACCCGCGGGCGCGGATCTGGCAGCTCTCGCTCGGTGAGCAGCAGCGGATCGAGATCCTCAAGGCGCTGTACCGCGACGCGCGCGTCCTGATCCTCGACGAGCCGACGGCGGTGCTGACGCCGCAGGAGGCCGAGGTGCTCTTCGCGACGCTGCGCGAGATGACGGCCGAGGGCCGCACCGTGATCTTCATCTCCCACAAGCTCCACGAGGTGACCGCGGTTGCCGACCGCGTCACCGTGCTCCGCGGCGGCAAGTCGGTCGCCACGGCCGATGTCGCCGAGGCGACCCCGCGCTCGCTCGCCGCACTGATGGTCGGCCGCGAGCTCGCCGGCGCGACCGAGCGCGCGCCGGGTCACGACCCAGGCGCGGTCGTCCTCGAGCTGCGCAACCTGCGCGCTCCCGGCGACCGCGGCGACGAAGCTGTCCGCGGCGTCTCGCTCGAGGTACGCGCACGGGAGATCGTCGCGATCGCCGGTGTCGCCGGCAATGGGCAGCGCGAGCTCGCCGAGACGATCGCGGGGATCCGCGGCGCGGCGGAGGGGACAGTCACCGTCAACGGCAACGCCGTGCGTCGCGGCGATCCGCGCGCGGCGCAAAGCGCCGGCATCGCCTACGTCCCCGAGGATCGCCTCGGCACGGGCGTCGCGCCGAGCCTCAGCATCGCCGCGAACCTCGCGCTGCGCTCGTACCGCGGCCGCGAGACCTCGATCGGCCCGTTGCTCCGCCTCGGACGGATCCGCGAGCGGGCGCTCGACCTGATCGGGCGCTACCGGATCGCCGCGCCGGGGCCCGCAGCGCCTGCGCGCCTGCTTTCGGGCGGCAACGTCCAGAAGGTCGTCCTCGCCCGGGAGTTCTCGGGCCACCCGCGGGTGCTCGTCGCTGCCTCGCCAACGCGCGGGCTCGACGTCGGTGCGATCGAGTCGGTGCACAGCTATCTGCGCCAGGCTGCGTCCGAGGGTGTCGCGGTGCTCCTCTTCAGCGAGGACCTCGACGAGATCCTGGAGCTCGCCGACCGGATCGCCGTGATGTTCGAGGGGCGCATCGTGGCTCAGACCGACCGCGCGAGCGCGAGCGTCGAGGAGATCGGGCTGCAGATGGCGGGAGGCCACGGTGCGGATTGAGCGCCGCCTCGACCAGCCGCGGAGGCTGCTCTTCATCGTCCCCGCCGGCTCGGTGCTCTTTGCGTTCGTGCTCGCGGGGCTCGTGCTGCTCGCGACGGGGCACGACCCGCTCTCGACCTACCGCAAGCTCTTCAACGCGGCCTTCCTGCAACCCGGCGCGCTCGGCCAGACGCTCGTCTCGGCGACGCCGCTCGCCTTCACCGGCCTCGCGGCCGCAGCGGCGTTCCGGATGCGGCTCTTCAACGTCGGCGCCGAGGGGCAGCTCTACATCGGCGCGATCTGCGCCGCCGCGGCCGGACTCTACTTCGGCGGCAACGGCGGGCCGGCAGTGCTGCCGATCGCCGCGATGGTCGTCGCCGGCTGCGCGGGCGGAGCGGCCTGGGCGCTGATCCCGGGCGTCCTGCGGGCGTTCTTCCGCACCAACGAGATCATCACCTCGCTGATGCTCAACTACGTCGCCGCCAACCTGCTCACCTACCTCGTCTTCAACACGAACTCGTACTGGCGCGACACGACCGGGTTCAACGCGTCGGTGTTCCCGACGAGCAAGACGCTGCCGAACTCGGCGGTCTGGCCCGGCTGGGGGCTCCACATCGAGGGGATCACCGTCCTGCCGCTCGGCGCCGGCTTCGCGGTGCTCGTCGCTCTGATCCTCTGGGTGCTCTTCTTCCGCACGCGCTTCGGCTTCGAGATGCAGGTGCTGAGCGACTCGCCGCGCGCCGGCCTCTACGCGGGCATGCGCACGCGGCGGAAGATCCTCGCCGTGATGGCGCTCTCGGGCGCGATCGCCGGCGTCGGCGGCGCGAGCCAGGTCGGCGACTTCAGCCATTCGCTCGATGCCGATCCCGACGGGCTCCAGAAGCAGCTCTACGGCTACACCGGCATCGTCGTCGCGGCGCTCGGTCGCTACAACCCGTTCGCCGTCGTCGTCATCGCCTTCCTGATCGGCGGCCTCCAGAACGCCGGCAACACGCTCCAGGGCGCGAGCTTCCCGTCGGGCCTGGTCGGCGTGATCCAGGGGATCATCCTCTTCTCGGCGCTCGGCGGCGAGCTGCTCGTCCGCTACCGGATCCGCTCCACGCGAGGCCTGCGCCGCGCGGCGTCCGAGGCGGCGGCATGAACCACTCGCTCCTCGTCGTCGTGATCGCGAGCGGCATCACCTACGGGACGCCGCTCCTCTACGCCTCGCTCGGCGAGTTGCTCGCGGAGCGCTCCGGCGTGCTCAACCTCGGGGTCGAGGGGATGATGCTCGTCGGCGCCGTGATGGGCTTCTGGGCGGTCGAGCGGATCCACGTCGCCGGCGACCTCTCGCTCGCGCTGGCGGTGCTCGTCGCCGCGCTTGCGGGCATGGCGATGGCGGCGATCCACGGGTTTATCGTCATCACCCTGCGCGCGAACCAGATCGTCTCGGGCCTCGCCCTGACGATCTTCGCGGGTGCAGCCGGGCTCTCGTCGTACCTCGGCAACGACCTCAACCTGGCCGACAACCCCGCCCGCGCCACCTTCAACCCGTTCTTCCCGAAGACCCTGCAGCACTGGCCGATCGTCGGCCCGATCCTCTTCGGGCAGAACGTCCTCGTCTACGTCTCCTGGCTGCTCGTCGTGCTCGTGATCCTCTACCTCAACCGCACGCGGATCGGCCTCAACGTTCGCGCGGTCGGCGAGTCGCCCGCCGCCGCCGATGCGATGGGCATCGACGTGACCCGCTACCGCTGGGCGCACACGCTCGCGGGCGGCGCGTTCGCCGGCGTGGCGGGGGCGATGTTCACGCTCGCGATCACGCCGCAGTGGGTCGACGGGATCACCGGCGGCGCCGGCTGGATCGCGATCGCGCTCGTGATCTTCGCGTTCTGGCGGCCCGAGCTCTGCCTCGTCGGCGCGTACTTCTTCGGCGCGCTCCAGGCGCTCGCGCCGGAGCTGCAGGCGCGGCAGATCAATCTCGGCCCGACGGCCCTCTGGACGAACGCCCTGCCCTACCTGATGACGATCGTGGTGCTCGTGATCGCGTCGACGCGCGGCGCCCGCCGCAGGCTCGGCGCCCCGTCCGCCCTCGGCGTGCCGTATGTTCGGGAGGAGCGATGATCGACAGGGAGCGCAGCGCGGCCCGGATCCAGGCCGACATCGAGACCCTCTCCGGCCCGCGGTACACGCAGTCGGACGCGGCGATCTGCCGCTACGCCTACACGGACGTCTACGCGAACACACTCGCGTTCTTCACCGACGCGCTCGAGGCGCTCGGCTTCGAGGTGATCCTCGACCCGGTCGGGACGCTCGTCGCCCGCAACGTCCCGCCGGGCACGCCCGCGCTCGGGATCGGCTCGCACTGCGACTCGAACCGGAACGGCGGCCGCTTCGACGGCTCCCTCGGGGTCTGCATCGCGCTCGAGCTCTGCCGCCTCAACGTCGATCTCGCGCTCGGCCTCCCGCTGCAGCTCGTCGCGTGGCTCGAGGAGGAGGGCTCCGGCTTCGGCCAGATGCTGCTCGGGAGCCGCATCGCCGCCGGCCGGGTCACCGAGGAGGAGCTGCGCGGGCCGATCCGCGAGCTCGACACCGACCGCTCGTTCTGGGAGGCGGCCGAGGCCGCCGGCCTCGAGCCCGCGCGCTGGCGGGAGAGCGCGCGTGTCTTCGACGACCTTGCCGCGTGGATCGAGCCGCACATCGAGCAGGGCCGCGTCCTGCAGGACACCGGCAGGCGGATCGCCGTCGTCGACGCGATCGCCGGCTACGTCCACGCCGACGTCTCCGTCGCCGGCCGCGCCGATCACGCCGGCGCGACGCCGATGGGCTTCCGCATCGACCCGACGCTCGTCGTCGCCGAGACCATCCTCGAGCTCGAGCGGGCGACGCTCGCGGCCGGCAAGGGCACCGTCGGCACCGTCGGCGAGATCGAGCTCGAGCCGGGCCTGATCAACGCGATCGCGAGCAACGCCCGCTTCTCGCTCGACATCCGCGGCGTCGATGAGGCGGCGTTCCTCGGCGTCTACGACGACGTCGCCGCCTTGGCCCGCTCGTCGGCCGAGGCCCACGGGACAACGGCAGAGATCGTCGAGCGCCAGCGCGTGCCGGCGACGCCGCTCGACGCGCGCGTCGTCGAGGCGCTGCAGGCTTCCGCGGTCGAGGCGGGCGAGGAGTTCACGACGATGCCGTCGGGCGCCGCCCACGACACGATGTGCGTCGCCCCGTTCGTCCCGAGCGCGATGGTCTTCCTGTCCTGCCGCGACGGCATCAGCCACTCGCCGCTCGAGGACGCGAGCTTCGCCGATGCCGCCCTCGCCACCGAGGTCGTCCTCGGTGCCCTCAAGCGCCTGCGTCCTCCCGCGGAGGGACAGGTTCTTTAGACCTGTCTCCGTCTCCGTCGTAAAGCCGGCAGTCGTCTAGGGACTGGCCTCCGGCCTGTCCCGATCGAACGCCGACGGCTCGCACACCGGGACAGGTCCAAAGACCTGTCCCTACGACGAGGCCGAGAGCCAGCGGCCGAGCGCGTCGCGCTCCGCCTGTGTCATGCCCGTCGCGTTCGCGAGCGGCATCGCGTGGGAGTCGACGGCCTGGGCGCGGACGTCGGAGGCAGTGCGGCGGAGGTCGGCGAGCGTCTCGAGGACGATCCCCGCCGGCGGGCTGTCGTAGCCCGGCTCCGTCGGATGCATCGAGTGGCAGGCGGCGCAGCGGTTCGCGACGATCGCCAGCGCCTGGGCGTCGGTCGGCACCGGCCCGGCCCCGACGGCCGGCGGCGCCGACGGCCGCAGGGCCAGGAAGACGACGGCCATCCCGATCGCGGCCGAGACCGGGATCCACCAGGCGTTGCGGCCGACGTGGCGGAGGTTGAACCAGTGCCGCAGCCAGGCGGAGAGCGCCATGATCGCGACGAGGACGATCCAGGCATGGCGGCTCCCGTAGGTGAACGAGAAGTGGTTCGAGAGCATCGCGAAGACGACCGGGAGGGTGAGGTAGTTGTTGTGGACGGAGCGCGTCTTGCCGCGAATGTTCCAGCGCGGATCGGGCTCGCGGCCCGCCTCCTTCGCGCGGATCAGCTCCCAGTGCGCCGGGATGATCACGAAGAAGACGTTCGCCGCCATGATCGTCCCGAGCATCGCCCCGACCTCGATGTAGGCGGCCCGCGCGGCGAGGAGCTGCGACGAGCCCCAGGCGGCGAGCACGATCATCCCGAAGACCGACAGCGCGAGCGCCCAATGGTTGCGGCCGAGCGTGCGGCAGAGGACGTCGTAGACGACCCACGCGAGCACGAGCCCGCCGACGGCGATCGCGATCGCTTCCCAGGTCGTGAGGTTCGCGACCGACGGGTCGATCAGGAAGGTCGACGCGTGCGCGAAGTAGACGACGACGAGCAGCGCGAAGCCCGAGATCCACGTCGTGTACGCCTCCCACTTGAACCAGTGCAGCGGCTCGGGCAGCTCGTACGGGGCGACCTTGAACTTCTCGACGCGGTAGAAGCCGCCGCCGTGGATCTCCCAGACCTCGCCGCCGACGCCGCGCTCGGCGTCGCGCTCCTCGGCCGGCGGCAGCAGGTGATGGTCGAGCGCGATGAAGTAGAACGACGAGCCGATCCAGGCGATCCCGGCGACGACGTGGAGCCAGCGGAAGACGAGGTTGCCCCAGTCCCACCAGTAGTCCGCGGGCGCGATAAAGGCGGTCATGCCTGTTCCTTCTCCCAACGGTCGGTGGCGATCGAGACGAGCTCGTCGAGGGCGGTGGCGAGCTCGTCTCGATCGCGCGTGCGCTCGAGCCGGCCGCGCAGAACCGGCACGAGCTCGGCCTTCGGGCGGCCGTTGACGAAGACGACGAAGCGGAAGCCGAAGCGCTCCTCGTAGCGGCGGTTCAGCTCGGCCAGCTCGGGCGCTTCGTCGCTCCCCTGCTCGGCGGCAGAACGGGCCGAGAGGCCGGTGGCGCCGATCGCGGGATGCGCGTCGAGCACCTCCTTCTGCTCGGGTTCCGAGAGCTCGGCCGCAACCGTGCGCGCCTGCCCCAGAGGATCCTCGAGCTGGGCCAGGCGCTCGACGAAGCGCGTCCGCCCCTCGAACAGCCCGGTGAGCTCCGCGACGCTCAGCTGCCGCGGTAGGTCGCGCATGCGTAGGAGGAGACGAGCAGCGGCAGATGGACGTGGCCGTCGGCGAGCTCGACCTCGAGCTCGACCCGGCGGAAGAACGGCGACGGCGGGAAGAAGACGAGGCGATGCGTGC
>CAIYXH010000179.1 GCA_903930195.1 uncultured Actinomycetes bacterium
CGGCCTCGTCGCCCGCCGCCCGCATCCGCTCGACCGCCGGCAGATCCTGATCGAGCTCACCGACGAGGGTCTCGCCCGCCTCGGCGAGGATCGCGCGCGCCGCGAAGGCTGGCTCTCGCAGGCGATCGCCACCGAGCTCACGCCGCAGGAGCAGGAGATCGTCCTCCGCGCCGTCCCCCTCCTCCGCCGGATCGCGCAGGTCTGACGATGCGCCTCCGCTGGTACGGCCAGTCCGCGTTCCTGTTCGACGGCAGCCGGCGGGTCTTCGTCGACCCGTTCGGCAACGGCATGGCCGAAGGGGCCGCCGCCCACGGGATGCAGTTCGACTACCCGCAGATCGGCCTGGTCGACGCCGACCTCCTGCTCGTCACCCACGAGCACGCCGATCACAACGGCGTCGAGGCCGTCAACGCCGGCACGACTCTGCGCTCGACCGCGGGGACGCACGAGTCGCCGATCGGCACGGTCGTCGGGATCGCCTCGGAGCACGACGCGGTCGCCGGCACCGAGCGCGGGCCGAACACGATCTTCCGCTTCGAGCTCGACGGCCTCCGCATCTGCCACTTCGGCGACTTCGGCCAAGCGAGCCTCCGTCCCGAGCAGGCCGCTGCGATCGACGAGATCGACGTGCTGATCATGCCCGCCGGCGACGGCCCGACGGTCGGCGGCAAGGTCGCCGCGGCAATCGCGCGATCGCTGCGCCCGCGCCTGATCGTGCCGATGCACTACCGCACGGCCGCGCTCAACTTCCTCGAGCCGGCAGACGCGTTCCTCGAGGCGCTCGCGCTCGAGACCGGGACGCTCGATGTGTCGACCTTCGAGGTCGAGGAGCTGCTCGGCTCGCACGACCAGCCGACGGTCGCAGTCCCCGCCCCGCCCTCGTAGGCGCCTCGGTAGGGGCAGGTCTCGAGACCTGCCCCAGACGTGTCCTTGCAGAAAAAACCGTTCGGGGTCATCCGCCCGTAGTGATGGATATGAAATCACTACTCGTGCTCGCACTCGCCGCGGTCGTCGCCGGCGTCATCGCAGCGACCGGATCGGCCGCACCGGCCACGCCGTCGCGCTGCGTGACGGCGTGGGATGCAACTGCTCCGAGCGCCCAGCGCACCATGCTCGAGAATGGCCACATCGTGGCGAAGGCGTTCGTCGCAGCCGGGCATTCGTCCCTCTGCGAGTTCTTCTTCACGCAGGGCAATGGACAGCTCGTCCTCGCCCAGGGAACGCTGAAGGCCGCAAGCGTCGCGACCTGGAAGCCGCTCGTGCGGCTGACCAAGTCAGCGTCGACCGTGCCGTCGAACGCCTCCGTGCGTGCGAACGGCACCCTCGCCCTCCGGGGCTGATCGCTTCACAGGGGTGTGATGGCGAGGGATAGGCGCTCGGGCGCCTATCCCTCGCGTCCTCTGCACCCCGGCAAGAGGCCCTGAGACGGGCGGTCGGCTCCGTCGGCCGCTGCGGCAACCGACCCAACCCGCCGACGCGACGGACGGAGCGGCTACCCTGCCGGGCCGTGCCTCTCGAATACCGCAACGATCTCCGTAACGTCGCCATCGTGGCGCACGTCGACCACGGCAAGACGACGCTCGTCGACGCCATGCTCTGGCAGGCCGGCTCGTTCCGCGAGAACGAGAACGTCGGCGAGCGCGTGATGGACTCGATGGACCTCGAGCGCGAGAAGGGCATCACCATCCTCGCGAAGAACACCGCGATCCAGCTCGGCGACGTGAAGCTCAACATCATCGACACGCCGGGCCATGCCGACTTCGGCGGCGAGGTCGAGCGCGGGCTGACGATGGTCGACG
>CAIYXH010000180.1 GCA_903930195.1 uncultured Actinomycetes bacterium
ACGGCGTTCGCGGGCGGGCTCTCAGGCATCTCGAGGACGCCGGGCTTCACCTTCGTCGACGGGTACACGGCCTTCACCTTCGTGTTCGTGATCCTGCAGTCGGCGGCGTTCGGCGGGGTCTTCACCGGGTTCAGCATCGCCCGGGACTTCGAGACCGGCTTCGGCCGGCGCCTGCTCCTTGCTGCGCCCCACCGCACCGGGATCGTCTTCGGCTACGCGCTCGCCGCCGTCACCCGCTGGCTCGTGACCGCCGCGCTGCTGACGGTGATCGCGTTCGTCACCGGCATGCACGTCGACGGAAGCGCTCTCGACTTCGTCGGCCTCTTCGGGCTGGGCCTGCTGACGAACTTCGCCGCCGTCCTCTGGGCCTGCGGCGTCGCGATGCGGATTCGCTCGATGCAGGCCGGGCCGGTGATGCAGCTGCCCGTGTTCATGATCCTCTTCATGGCGCCGGTGTACGTCCCGCTCTCGCTGATGCAGGGCTGGATCCACGCGGTCGCCGTCCTCAACCCGGTCACCCGGGTGCTCGAGGCGGGCCGCGGCTTCATCTCGGGCTCGCCGAGCCAGGCCGGTGGCGCCTACCTCGCGGCGGTCTGCCTGGCGCTCTTCTTCGGCACCTGGGCGATCCGTGGACTGCGCAAGGCCGAAGCGGCCGGCTAGGTCCCGGTAGAACACCAGTCGATTTTCATCTCTCCCCGGAGGAGCTGCGTATGGCCCAGGCCTTGATCTTCGATCTCGACGGCACGCTGATCGACAGCGTGTACGCGCACGTCTTTGCGTGGCAGCGGGCGCTCGCCGAGGAAGGGATGCCGATCGACGCCTGGCGGATCCATCGACGGATCGGGATGAGCGGCGGCCTCTTCACGCGCGCCGTCGCCCGCGAGGTCGGCCGCGACCTCTCCGAGGGCGAGGTCGAGGCGATCCAGCAGCGTCACGGCAGGATCTTCCGCGAGCTGCTGCCCGAACGGCGGCCGCTGCCGGGTGCCTGCGAGCTGCTCGCCGAGCTGCGGCGGCGGTCGATCACGCACGGCATTGCGACCTCGGGCCGGCGTCCGGAGATCGACGCGTCGCTCGAGGCGCTCGGGGTCGGCGACGAGACCGTGGTGATCGACCGTGGCAACGTCGCCCGCGCGAAGCCCGAGCCCGATCTGTTCCTGGCCTGCGCGGAGGCGCTCGGGGCGAATGCCGACGACTGTTACGTCGTGGGGGATGCCGTCTGGGATCTGCTCGCCGCTCGGCGCGCGAAGATGCTCTCGATCGGCCTGCTCTCGGGCGGCTACGGCAGCGACGAGCTGCTCGCGGCCGGCGCCTTCCGCGTCTACGCGGACGCGGCCGAGCTGCTCGAGTCTCTCGACGAGCTCGGGTTCGAGTGAGCGCACTCCTCGAGCAGCCGGTCGAGCTCGTCCCCGGGCCGGACCCCGGCGACAAGGGGCTGAAGCCGGGCGTCCTGAGCTACACCTCGAACGTCGTGATCGGCGTCGCCTCGACGGCGCCTGCGTACTCGCTCGCCGCGACGCTCGGCTTCATCGTGGCGGTGAAGGGCGTCGGTGTGCACGCCCCCGCCGTGCTGCTCGTCTCGTTCGTGCCGATCCTGCTCGTGGCCCTCGGCTACAAGTACCTCAACCGCGCCGATCCGGACTGCGGCACGTCGTTCGCCTGGACGACCCGGGCGTTCGGGCCCTGGGTCGGCTGGATGAACGGCTGGGCGATCTTCATCGCGGACGTGCTCGTGATGGCGTCGCTGGCGGTGATCGCGGCGCAATACAGCTTCTTGCTCGTCGGTTGGCAGTCGGCGGAGACCTCGACGACCGGGATCGTGATCGCGGCCGTCGTCTGGATCGCCCTGATGACCTGGATCTGTTATCGCGGCATCGAGCTCTCCGCGCGGACGCAGCAGGTGCTCCTCGGCGCCGAGATCGTGATCCTCGCGATCTTCGCCGTGGTCGCTCTCGTCAAGGTCTACGCCGGGCACCCGGCCGGATCGCTGCATGTCACCGCCGACTGGTTCAACCCGTTCGCGCTCTCGTGGGGCGCGCTCGCCGACGGCGTTCTCCTCGGGATCTTCATCTACTGGGGCTGGGACTCGGGTGTCGCCGTCAACGAGGAGTCGGAGGATCCGGCCGAGGGGCCGGGTCGCGCGGCAGTGATCTCGACCGTCCTGCTCCTGCTCGTGTACGTCGTCGTCTCGACCGCGTCTCAAGCCTACGGGGGCACCGGCGTGCTGAGGGACAACTCGAACGACGTCCTCAGCGTGCTCGGCGTCCACGTCTTCGGCTCGCCGTGGGACAAGCTGCTGATCATCGCGGTGCTCACGTCGGCCTCGGCGTCGACCCAGACGACGATCTTGCCGACCGCACGCACGACGCTCTCGATGGCGCGGTGGGGAGCGCTGCCCGAGGTCTTCGGCAGGATCCACCCGCGCTTCCTGACGCCGACCGTGTCCACCATCGGCATGGGCGCCCTCTCGATCGTCTGGACGGTGCTGCTCGTCGCGCTCAACCCGGCACAGGATCTCCTCGGCGACTCGGTCACGGCGATCGGGTTCTCGATCGCCTTCTACTACGGCTTCACCGGCTTCGCCTGCGCCTGGTACTTCCGCAAGCGGCTGTTCGAGAGCGTCCGGATCACGGTGCTCGTAGGCCTGCTGCCCGTCGTCGGCGGCCTGCTGATGACCGCGGTGTTCGTCAAGGCCTTCCACGACTACAGCCTCCCGGACTACAACTACACGGCCCCGCTGCTCGGGATCCAGGTTCCGATCGTGATCGGCATCGGCAGCATGCTGCTCGGTCTGCCGCTGATGGTTGCCTGCGCGTGGCGGCTGCCGGCGTTCTTCCGGCGGAGGCTCGAGACGGCCTCCGCCGAGCTGCCTCTCTGAGCCGATCCCGGCGCGGGCCGCTGTTGCTAGTTGAACACACGCGGCTGAAAACCTGGATATAACGGACAGGTGGGCGACGTGACCCAGACGGTGCTGGTGGTCGAAGACAGCGCGACCCAACGCGCCGCGATCGCGAAGATCGTCGAGCACGCCGGCCACGACGTCGTCACCGCGGCAAGCGGGGCGGAGTGCCTCGCGGCCCTCGCCGAGCTGCGTCCCGACCTGATCCTGCTCGACGTGGTCATGCCCGATCTCGACGGCTGGGAGACGCTCGCCCGGATCCGCGAGCTCTCCGACGTGCCGGTGATCGTGCTCACCGCGCGGACCGACGGGTCGGAGCGCGTCCGCGGCTTGCGGGCAGGCGCCGACGACTATCTGAGCAAGCCCTTCGACGCCGACGAGCTCGAGGCGCGGCTCGACGCGGTGCTTCGCCGCTCGGCGCTCGCACGCCGGGACTCGCTCACCGGCCTGCCGAACCGCAGCGCCTTCGAGGAGCATCTCGTGGCGCTGATGGCGGGCGGCGGCACGTTCTCGCTCGTGCTCGTCGATCTCGACGACTTCAAGCGCGTCAACGACACCCTCGGCCACCAGGAGGGCGACCGTGTGCTGCGCGAGGCCTCCAGGGTTGCCCTGCAGCAGTTGCGCGTCTACGAGGAGATCTTCCGCGTCGGCGGTGAGGAGTTTGCGATCGTCGTCTTCGGCGGCAAGGCGGCGGCGTACGCCGTGGCGGAGCGCGTCCGCCTCGCGCTGGCCCGCGAGGAGCGCCGTGGCCGCGAGGGGCTGCCGACGATCTCCGCCGGCGTTGCCGAGTACCCGACCGACGGCTCGACGCGCGACATGCTCTACAGGCGGGCCGACGAGGCGCTGTACGCCGCCAAGGCCGCCGGCAAGAACTGCGTCAGCTTCTGACCCCGTTCCGGTCGCCCAGTGCGGAATGGCCTCATGGCCCGTTGACTCCGCAAGCGAAACCTGCTTAAGTCGTCCGGGTGAGCTACGGCCTTCTCCTGCTGCGCGTCGTCGTGGGCCTCGTCTTCTTCGCGCACGGCACCCAGAAGCTGTTCGGCTGGTGGGGCGGCTACGGGCTCAAGGGCACCGCGGGCTGGCTCGGCTCGGTCGGCTTCCGGCCGCCGGCACTGATGGCGCTGCTCGTGGCGCTCTCCGAGAGCGCAGGGCTCCTGCTCGCGCTCGGGATCGTGACGCCGCTCGCGGCGGTGCTCGTCGCATCGACCATGGTCGTTGCCGTCGGGGCGGTGCACTGGAAGGCCGGGTTCTTCTCGACGAACGGTGGCTACGAGTTCAACCTCGTCCTCTGGGCGGGCGCGATCGCCGTCGCGGCCACGGGCCCGGGGCGCTTCTCGCTCGACCATGCGTTCCACTGGGACGACAACATCTCCGGCGGCCGCTGGGGCCTCGGGGCGCTCGTCCTCTCGGTCGCCGGCGGTCTGCTCGTCCTCGCGACCCGCACGACGCCGCCTCCGGCGCCCGAGCCGGCAGCAGCGACCGAGCCCGCCGAAGACTTCTAGCGCGCTTCGGCCGCGAGGTCGCGCAGCGCGACCACGGTGGCCCAGTTCCGCGAGGTCGCGGACGTGCCGAGCATCTTCGCGGTGACGCGCAGCGCGAGCTTCGAGTCGGCGATGCCGTCGGGATGCCACGTGTAGATCTCGTGGCCCGCATGCACGACGTGCTCGGAGGCGAGAGCGCTCGCCTCGAGCGCCGGGATCGCGTCGGGTGCGGGCGGACCGCCGAGGAAGGTCACCTGGTAGAGCTTCGGCGTTGCGGCCACGTCGCCGAGCGGGTTCCGCTTCACGATCGCGTCGAGCTGGGCGGCGGTGCGCACGACGACGGGGATCGTCAGGCCGAACGCGTCGGTGATCGCCTGCTCGACGCCCTCGCGTACCTTCTCGGCGCCGCCCGTCGTCTGCAGCACGATGTTGCCGCTCGCGAGGTGGGTGCGCACCTCGGTGAAGCCGGCGGCTTCGACGGCCTCGCGCAGCGCGGCCATCGGAATCCGGTTCGCCTTGCCGACGTTGATCCCGCGGAGGAGGGCGACGTAGACGGCCATCCACATAGTCTTACAGGTGTCTATAAGAGCGTTTTGTTGCAAAGTCGGCGGGGACGTGGCAGTGTGGTCGCCGGATGTCTTCGCCGGGGAAGACAGCGGGATGGGTCTGCGCGCTCGCACTCGCGGCGGCGCTCGCACTCGTGCCTGGCGCAGGTGCGCACCGGTCGGTCGACGGGACGCTCAACGTCACCTTCGGCCAGGACGGGATGTCGATCACGCTTGCCCTCCCGGACGGCACGCCCGTCACCTCGACGACGACGATCCCGGCGGGAACCTACGCCGTCGTGATCAACAACCCCTACCGCGACGACCTCAGCATCATCCACCTCTTCCATCTCACCGGGCCCGGGGTGCTGATCCTCACCGACCTGAACGCCGGTGAGGAGTCGCAGGATGTGTACCCGGCGGTCTTCCAGCCCAACACGACCTACAGCTGGCAGGACGACAACCATCCGGCGGTGCACGGCAGCTTCCGGACCAGCGCGACCGTGACGGCGACGCCTGCGGCTCCGACGACGACGAGCGCGGCCGTCACGGCCACCGCCGGCGCGTCGACGTCGAATGTCGACGTGGCCGGGTCGAGCGCGAATGCGCTTCCGCTGCGCGGGACGCTCGAAACGTCGGTCGTCGCGAATGGGGCTGCCTCGCTCTTCCGTGCGGGAGTGCCCGTGAAGAGGCTCGCGGCCGGCCGCTACACCATCGTCGTCGGGGACAACGATCCGCGCGGCGGGTTCCTGTTGCGTGCGAGCGGGGCGGCGAAGCCGCTCGTCACGACGGCGAACGCGTATCTCGGACGCCGCTCGTTCGCCGTGGCATTGCGCGTTGGGCGGTGGGTGTATGCCGCAACTCCGACCGGTAAATTCCACTCGTTTCTCGTCGTTTCTAAATAGTCCTTGCGGAGATGTTGTCCGTAGTCATCTCCAGTGTGACTATTGCAACCAGCATTTCGGTCACCTAATGTCGCGTCCAAGCCGCCGGGGGGCAGGCTTGGGCGGAGGTCTCTCCCCAACGGTTTTGACCGACGGACATATCCATCCGTCGGATCCGATCGGGAGGGAGCACATGGCAAGCAAGCTGAAGATCAAGGTGAACGGGCTCACCCACGGTGTGGGAGCGAGCCTCGATACGCCGCTGCTCTACGTGCTGCACAACGAGCTGCATCTGCATGGCCCGCGCTTCGGTTGCGGTCTGGCGCAGTGCGGTGCGTGCTCGGTGCTGCTCGACGGCAAGGAGATCCGGTCGTG
>CAIYXH010000181.1 GCA_903930195.1 uncultured Actinomycetes bacterium
AGCACATCGCCCGCGGCGAGGTGGTCGAGTCTGACCCGCCGCGGAAGCTCGTCTACACCTGGGGCTGGGAGGGCGCGAACGAGGTGCCGCCCGGCACGAGCCGCATCGAGCTGCTGCTGACGCCCCAGGGTGACGGCACGCACCTGCGGCTCACCCACAGCCATCTGCCCTCGGAGGCATCCGGCGAGTCGCACACCCAGGGCTGGGATCACTACCTCGCCCGGCTCGCGATCGCCGCCGCCGGCGGCGACCCGGGTCCCGATCCTTGGGCGCAGGCCGCCTGACCCTCTACTCACCGACAGAAACGGAGATCACCGTGGCGAAGTTCGTCTATATCTACACCGGTGGCGGCATGTCTGCCACCCCGGAGGAGCAGGAGGCGGCGATGGCGGCCTGGGGTGCCTGGTTCGGCACGCTCGGCGCGGCGGTCGTCGACGGGGGCGCGCCGTTCGGTGCCTCACGGGTCGTCGGCGGCGGCGCCGCGACGGGTGCCACCGGCTACTCGATCGTCGAAGCGTCGAGCCTCGACGACGCCGTGGCGAAGGTCGGCGACTGCCCGATCTTCGCCTCCGGCGGCAGCGTCGAGGTGCACGAGACCATCGAGATGTAGCGCGCGTGGGGCCGTGTCCCGGGACAGTCCCGGGATACGGCCCCACGGCGGCTCGTCTCGGTAGGAACAGGGCTGAAGCCCTGTCCCTACCGAGGGAGTACGCTGCCCCTCGATGGCAGAGCAGAGTGGCAACGGCGGGTTCGGCGCGAAGGCGGGGCGGTTCGTCCGTGCCGCGGGCGCCGGCGCGTCGACGGCCGCCAAGGAGTTCGAGAAGGCGAATGCCGAGAAGCGCGCCCGGCTCGCGGCGGAGGCCGCGCACGCTGCGGCAACCGCGCCGGCTCCGCCCCCGATGACGGAGGTGCCGCTCATGCAGCCTGCGGCCCCGCAGCAGGCTGCCGCCCCGGCGCCCGCGCCGAGCTCACGCCGCCGCCGGCCGATGCAGCGCCCCGATCCGGGGCCGAACGTCGTGATCGACAGCGTGCTCTACGGCGTCTTCGTCATCAGCGTCGTCGCCGGCGTCCTGATGGCGATCCAGATCAACTCGATCCTTCCGCGCGACGCCGACTTCGTGCTCGCCGCGATCTTCCTCTCGATCGGCTGGCTGCTGACGACCGACCGCTGGCAGGCCCGCCGCCGGATCGTGCTGCGGATGGCACGCGGCCGCCGCCACGACGGCCGCCCTGTCGGGTGGCGCTACATCGTCGACAAGGTCGGCCGAGAGCTGCTGACGCTCGTCGGCATCGTCTGGGTCGCGCTGGGGCTCTGGGTTCTGGCCCAGGCCGCCATCGGCGGCTCGCTCTAGCGTCGGCGCTCGCCCGACAGCGCCTGCCGAAACGGCGTGTCGGTGGCGGTGCGCTGCAGCCGCTCGAAGTGCTCCCCGGCGTAGCTCGCGAAGTCGAAGTCGATCTCCGAGATCGCCTGCTGGACGATCCCCCAGAGCGCCCAGCGCAGGTCGGCCATGAAGCGGTGGAGGAGGTAGGCGCTGCGGTCGGCGTCGCCGTAGGCGGCGAAGAGCGCGTCCTCGCCCTCGGCGTCGAGCTCGGCCTCGAGCGCGAAGCAGGCGAGGTCGAACATCGGGTCGCCCATCCCCGCGTACTCCCAGTCGACGATCCAGTTGCGGGTGCCGTCGTTGATGAAGTCGAGGAGATGCAGGTCGTTGTGACAGGGCCGCTGCGGCCGGTCGCCGAGCCGTGCCTTGATCCGCTCGGCGATGCCGGCCGAGAACGCATAGGCGCCCGGCAGCGCGACCCCGCGGTCGCGCGCGATCGCGACGTAGGCCTCGACGATCTCGAAGACGTCGAACCGCCCCGCGATCGGCGTGCTGTCGTGGAGCCGGCGCAGGAGCCCGGCTGCCTCCTCGGGTGAGACCCCGCCGGCGGCGCGCTTGATGAACGGCGCAACGAGATAGCCCTCGGGCTCGACGAACTGCTCGACGGGTGGCGCGATGCCGAGCGCGGCCGCATGGAGCGTCGCCTCGTACTCGACCGCACGGTCGATCCCGAGCAGGTCGGTCTCCTCGGCCCCGATCCGCAGCGCGAACTCGTCCTCGCCGACCGTGATCTTGAAGTTGCGGTTCGTGAAGCCGCCTAGCGGCTCGACCAGGTCGACACCGCGGGGCCAGACCCGCTCGACGGCGCGCCTCACGCGCGGTCGGACCAGGCCGGCTCGCTCCAGAGCTCGAGCAGCTTCACGACCGTCGCTGCCGAGATGGCCATGTCCTGCACCGAGATCCACTCGTGGATCGAGTGGTACTCGTTCCCGCCCGTGTAGAGGTTCGGGGTGGGGAGGCCCATCTCCGTGAGGCGTGAGCCGTCGGTCCCGCCGCGGATCGACGCGAGCCGTGGCTCGAGGCCCGCGCGCCGCGCCGCCTCCATCGCGCCCTCGACGACGTGCGGCACCGCGTCGAGCTTCTCGCGCATGTTGCGGTACTGATCCCAGCGGGTGTACGTGACGCCGGGATGGGTCTCCTCGGCGAGCCGCCGCACGAGCGCCTCGTGCGCGTCGAGCTTGGCGGCGTCGTGGTCGCGGAGGATGAAGGTGACGGTGCACGACTCGGCGTTGCCGGTGATCTCGTACGGGTGGACGAAGCCCTCGCTGCCCTCGGTCGTCTCGGGGGAGAGCGTGCCCTTCGGCAGCTTCTCGATGAACGCTGCCGCGAGCTTGACGGGGTTGACGAGCTTGCCCTTCGCGGTGCCCGGATGGACGCCGACGCCCGGGAAGATGACGGTGAGCTGGACGGCCGAGAAGGTCTCGTTCTCGACCTCGCCGATCTCGGCGCCATCGAGTGTGTACGCGAACGGGGCGCCGAACGCCTCGATGTCGAAGTGGTCGGTGCCATGGCCGACCTCCTCGTCGACCGTGAAGGCGATCCGCGCGGTTGCGTGCTCGAGCTCCGGATGGGCGACGAGATAGGCGACCGCCGACATGATCTCGGCGACGCCGGCCTTGTCGTCGGCGCCGAGGAGCGTGGTGCCGTCGGAGGTGACGATGTCGTGGCCGATCCGCTCGCCGAGGAGCGGCGAGGTCTCGGGCGAGAGGCCCGGATGGAGCTCGCCGCCGGCGTAGGCGCGATGCACCGTGGGCTGGACGTTCGTGGCCGGTGCGTCGGGCGACGTGTCGACGTGGGCGACGAGCCCGACGACCGCGCCGGTGCCCGGCAGCGTCGCGAAGACATAGCCGTGCTCGGTCAGCTCGGCGTCGGCGAGCCCGAGCTCCTGCAGCTCCGCGAGGAGCATCCGCGACAGGTCGAGCTGCTTCGCGGTCGACGGATAGCTCTCCGATTCGCGGTCGGACTGCGTGTCGATCCGGGCATACCGGCAGAAGCGCTCGAGCGTTTCGGCGAGCAGTTCCTGGGCAAGAAATGGAATGTCCGGCACCCGCACGGAGTGTAGGCACGCGGTCCGAACCGATCGGGGGGTTTGTGCGAACTACCGATCCCATGTTGATCTCGAGCTCCGTCCTCGTGCGGCCAAACCCCGTCGCCGAGCCGTTCGACGGCTCCGGTGTGCTGCGGCTCTCGGAGGTCGTCGCCGCGCTGTCGTACGCCCTCGACGTGACCGACGGCCAGCCCGCCGGTCACGCGATCCGCACCTGCCTGATCGGCATGCGGATCGCCGACGAGCTCGGCCTCGAGATCGAGCAGCGCTCGGCGCTCTTCTACGGGATGCTGCTGAAGGACGCGGGCTGCTCCTCGAACGCCTCCAAGATCACGGCCCTCTACGGCGTCGACGACCTCGAGGCGAAGTCCACCGCGAAGCTGATCAACCACTCGCGGGCCGGTGAGGCGCTCGGCTACATCCTGCGCACCGCGCGCGGCCCGGCTGCCCTCGCCCGCGTGCTCCGCGCCGGCTCGCACGGCGCGCGCCAGCTGACGGAGATCCGCTGCGAGCGCGGTGCCGAGATCGCCCGCATGCTCGGGCTGCCCGAGGAGACGGCCGAGGCGATCTACTCCCTCGACGAGCACTGGGACGGCAAGGGCCATCCCCGCGGCCTTGCCGGAGAGGAGATCCCGCTGCTCTCGCGGATCCTCGGCCTCTCGCAGACGGTCGAGGTCTTCCACGCGAATCACGACCTCGGTGTCGCGCTGACGATGGCCGATGCCCGTACCGGTACCTGGTTCGATCCGGAGCTCGTGCGGATCCTCCACACGCTCCGCGGCGACACGGCCTTTTGGGCCGGGCTCTCTGCGCCGGGCCTCCATCACCGCATCGCGGCACTCGAGCCGATCGACTCGACCCTCCGGGTCGAGGACGCGCGTCTCGACGGCATCGCCGAGGCGTTCGCGAAGGTGATCGACGCGAAGTCGCCGTACACGTTCGCGCACAGCGACCGCGTCGCCGGAATCTCGGTCGTGCTGGCCGGGAAGCTCGGGATCGAGGGTGCAGAGCTGCGCGACCTGCGGCGCGCAGCTCTGCTCCACGATCTCGGGAAGCTCGCGATCTCGAACACGATCCTCGACAAGCCGGGGAAGCTCGACGACCACGAGCGCCGGCTGATCCGCGCTCATCCGCGGCTGACGCAGGAGATCCTCGAGCGCATCTCGCAGTTCTCCGGGATCGCCGAGGTCGCGGGCGCCCCATCACGAGCGGCTCGACGGCACCGGGTACCACCGCGGCATCACGGGTGACCAGATGACGCTGCCGGCGCGGATCCTCGCGGTGGCGGATGTCTACGAGGCGGTCACGGCCGACCGGCCCTACCGCGACCCGTTCGACCATGAGCAGGCGCTTGCGCTCCTGCAGCGTGAGGCCGGCACCGGCCTCGACGCCGACGTCGTCGCCGCGTTCAGCGCCTAGCTCTCGGGGTCGAACGCGAGCAGCACGTCGCCATGGGCGCGGAGCCACGCGGCCTCGTCGCGCCAGGCCGGGCGGTGGCGGTCGAGCAGCCCCCAGAAGGCCTTGGAGTGGTTCGGCTCGCGCACGTGCAGCAGCTCGTGGACGACGACGTAGTCGAGCACCCGCTCGGGCGCGACGACGAGCCGCCAGTTGAACGAGAGGGTGCCGCTCGTCGAGCAGGAGCCCCAGCGCGTGCGCTGGTCGCGGATCGCGATGCGCGCGTAGGGGATGTCGAGCGCCGCCGCGTGCTGGGCGACCGACGCCTCGATCCGCCGCCGCGCCTCGGCTCGGTACCACCGCTCGCTCGCCGGTGCGCCAACAAGGGCCAGGCCCCGGGCGCGCGCGGTTGCGTCGCCTGCTTCGGCAAGGCGCTCCGCGAGCCAGCCGGCGTTCGCCGAGACGAACCTCAGGAGCGCCCGCTTGCTCGTCCGCGCGGGCACGGTCACGATGGGGTCACGGCCGGGTGTGACGGTGAGTCGCAGCCGCCGCGCGCGGGCCGAGCGGCGCACGTCGAGCTGGACGGGGCTTCCGGCGACGACAAGCTCCACGCCACGAGGGTACGGGTCGATACGGTGGGCGCCGTGAAGGTCGAGGTCTGGTCGGATGTCGTGTGCCCGTGGTGCTACCTCGGCAAGCGCCGGCTCGAGGGTGCGCTCGCGCGGTTCGACCACGCGGACGACGTCGAGGTCGTTTGGCGGAGCTACGAGCTCGACCCGAGCGCGCCTGCGCGCCGCGAGCTCTCTCCGCAGGAGCATCTCGCCCAGAAGTACGGGATGACCCACGAGCAGGTCTCGGCGTCGTGGGCGAAGCTCACGGGCCTTGCGGCCGACGAGGGACTCGAGTACCACCTCGACCGCTCGCAGGGCGGCAACAGCTTCGACGCGCACCGGCTGATCCACCTCGGCGCCGCCCACGGGCGGCAGGACGAGGTGAAGGAGCGGCTGCTGCGCGCCTACTTCACCGAGGGCGAGCCGATCGGTGACCGCGACACGCTGGAGCGCCTCGCGATCGAGGCGGACCTACCCGAGGACGAGGTGCGCGAGCTGTTGGCGGGCGACCGCTTCGCCGACGAGGTGCGTGCCGACGAGACGGCCGCCCGCGACTACGGGATCGGCGGCGTGCCGTTCTTCGCGATCGACGGGCAGTACGGCGTCTCGGGCGCCCAGAGCAGCGAGCTGCTGCTCCAGGCGCTCGATCAGGCCTGGGCCGAACGCGCGAGCTAAGAGCTAGTTGCCGGTCGGGCGCGGGCCGTTGCCGCGACGGCGGCGGTTGCGCCCACCGTTCACGCCGGGGCTGCGCGGACCCGAGGGCCGCGAGTGCTGCTTCGGCGCCGGAGCACGCATGCCCGAGGCCTCGAAGCTCTCGACGTGGCCGAGCTTCTTCGCGATGCGGTGGACGTCTGCCTGCTGCTCGGGCAGGACGAGCGTGATGCCGGTGCCGGAGCGGCCGGCGCGACCCGTGCGGCCGATGCGGTGGACGTAGTCCTCCTCCTGGCCCGGGGGATCGAAGTTGATCACGTGGGTGACGTCGTCCACGTCGAGGCCGCGGGCGGCGACGTCGGTGGCGACGAGGGTCGTGACGCGGCCCGAGGTGAACTGCGCCAGGGCGCGCTCGCGCTGGTTCTGCGAGAGGTTGCCGTGCATCGCCGCAGCGGCGATGTTGAGGCGGGAGAGCTTGTGCGCGAGCCGGTCGGCGCCGTGCTTGGTGCGGACGAAGACGACGGCGAGGCCGGTTTGCTCGTCCTCGAGCTGCTCGACGAGCTTGTCGAGCTTGTCCTCGTTCGTGACCGAGACGAAGGTGTGCTCGATGTTCGCGGCGCGCTGCTGCTGCTCGGGAAGCCCGGCCTCGAAGCGCGATGCGTTCGTCGTGTAGGCGTTCGCGAGCTCACCGACGGCCCCGTCGAGGGTCGCGGAGAACAGCATCGTCTGCCGGTTCTGCGGGGCGCGCTTGAGGATCCGGTCGACCTGGGGCTTGAAGCCCATGTCGAGCATCCGGTCGGCCTCGTCGAGGACGAGGATCCGGATGTTCTGCAGGTTGACGAGGTTGCGCTCGAGCAGGTC
>CAIYXH010000182.1 GCA_903930195.1 uncultured Actinomycetes bacterium
CGAGACGCCGGCGACGTCGAGCTCCGGCGCGAGCATCTGGACGAGGTGCCCGGGCGCGGTTGCGAACGGGTTGGTCGTCGTCGTCCAGGTCGTCCCCTCTGCGAGCACCGCGTTCGTCCCTGCCCAGTTGCCGAGCGTCGTGTAGCCCGGCTTCGAGGAGTCCTCGGGATGGGCGAGGATGTCGTTGGTCGCGAGGTAGCTGTCGTGCGCCGCGCATGCGGCCGACCACTTGGCGTTCAGGCGGATGCGGCCCGGGGTGCCGTTCGCGGCCCGCTCTGCGTTCAGCTGCCGCAGCGCCCCGGCGGCATTCGCCACCGGCGTTGCCTGCGACCCGCGCGCTGCCGCACCGCCGACCACGGCGATCGCGACGGCAAACGCGGCGAGGAGGCGTGCCTGCACCCGCGCAGAGTGCCACGTTGCCCCGAATGACGGTTCTCCCGATCTTGTTCGTGAGGTCTGGATAGACTCGCCCCCGATGCGGATCGGCATGCTCACCGGCGGAGGCGATTGCCCCGGCCTCAACCCCGTGATCCGGGCCGTCTGCCGGCGCCTCTGGGAGAACGGCCACGAGACCTACGGCGTCCTCAACGGCTGGCGCGGGATGATCGACGGCAATCTCAAGCCGCTCGGCTGGGAGGAGACGTCCGGGATCCTGCACATCGGCGGCACGATCATCGGCACTTCCCGCACGAACCCGTACAAGAACGACGGGGGCGTCGAAGGCGTCAAGAAGACCTTCGAGCAGCTCGACGCGCTGATCGCGATCGGCGGCGAGGACACGCTCGGCGTGGCCTCGCGGCTCTACGCGGAAGAGGGTCTCCCGGTCGTCGGCGTGCCGAAGACCATCGACAACGACCTGAACGGCACCGACTACACCTTTGGCTTCGACACCGCGGTTGCGATCGCGACCGAAGCCGTCGACCGCGTCCACTCCACGGCCGAGTCGCACAACCGCGCCATCGTCGTCGAGACGATGGGCCGCCACGCCGGCTGGATCGCCCTGTTCACGGGCATCGCCGGTGGCGCCGACTTCACCCTGATCCCGGAGCAGCCGGTCGATTACGACGAGATCGCCGCGGCAGTCGAGCGTCGCCGCTCGCGGGGCAAGAACTTCTCGGTCATCGTCGCGAGCGAAGGCGCGGAGCTTCCGGGCTTCAGCGACGAGGGCGAGGTCGACGAGTTCGGCCACGTTCGGGTCGAGAACCGCGCGGTCGGCGAGACCGTCGCGCAGGAGGTCGAAGCGCGCACGGGCATGCAGACCCGCGCAACCGTCCTCGGCTACATCCAGCGCGGTGGCAGCCCCACGCCGCGCGACCGGATGCTCGGTCTGCGCTTCGGCCTCAAGGCCGCCGACCTCGTGCTCGAGGGCAAGTGGGGCCAGATGGCTGCACTCCACGGCGACGTCGTCAACTCGGTGCCCCTCACCGAAGCGACCGCCGAGCTGAAGCTCGTACCGCAAGAGTGGTACGACACGGCCAAGACCTTCTTCGGCTAGGTCGCCTCGCGGCGTGAGCCGCTAGCCGCAGGCGTTGGGATCCGGGGCGCACTCGCCACCGGTCGTGCACTGCTTGGCGCCGGTCATCGGCAGGCGTGAGAGCAGGCTCCCGAGCGTCTCGAGCTCGTCGTCGGTGAAGAGCCCCGTGAAGAGCTCGTCGATGCCGTCGAGGTGCGTCTCGGCGGCAGCCTCGAGCTTTGCGCGGCCCGACTCGGTCAGCTTCGCGTAGGAGACGCGGGCGTCGGAGGAGCAGGCAGCCTTCTCGACGAAGCCGGCGCGCTCGAGCCCGTCCAGCAGCCGGGTGATGCCCGACGCGGTCAGGACGACGCTCTCGGCGAGATCGACACGGCGCATCGCCCCACCGTCTGCCCGCGAGAGCCGGAGCAGCACCTCGTAGTCGCTCAGCGTCAGACCATGTTCCGCAAGCAGGTCGGCGTTGAGCTGCCGCGTGATCGCCGAGTGACTGCGCAGGAACGCAACCCAAGGCTCGATGCGGCTCCGGGTGAGGAGACGGGTGAAGGTGACCTCCGACATTCGCCTCCAAAGTGTAACTCGCGTTCCCACACACAAGCGTTACTTATTTGACGCATGAGTACGAGTCATGATAGAAAGTCCACCAAGTTAGTGGACAACATGGAAAACACGAAGGAGACAACCGCATGAGCTTCAGGCTCGATCAGCCGTTCGACCGTGCCACCCTTCTGCGGCGCGGCGCGGCAGCCGGCGCGGCGCTCGCGACCGCGGGTGCCTCGGCGAAACTCGCCAGCGCACGGAACGAGGGCGCCACGCTCAATCTCGTCGCCTACTCGACGCCGAAGCCGGCGATGGCGACCCTGATCGCAAACTTCCAGCAGACCGCAGCCGGACAGGGCGTGAACTTCACGCAGTCCTACGGCCCCTCGACGAGCCAGGCCCAGGCCGTGGCCGCCGGTCAGCCCTGCGACATCATCTTCCCCTCGTGGCCAGGTGACGTCCAGATCCTCGTGGACGCCGGCCTCGTCAACAAGAACTGGAACGAGCAGTCCTACAACGGGGTCGTCGCGAACACGGTCGTCGCGTTCGCCGTGCGCCACTACAACCCGAAGAAGATCAAGGGCTGGAACGACCTGACCAAGTCGGGCGTCCAGGTGATCACGCCGGATCCGTTCAGCTCCGGCTCCGCGAAGTGGAACATCCTCGCGGCCTACGCCGCCGAGCGGCACCTCGGCAAGACGGACAAGCAGGCGCAGGCCTACGTCGAGCAGCTGTTCAAGAACGTCGTCGCGCAGCCGACGTCGGGCTCGGCCGGCACCGCGGCGTTCCTCGCCGGCGAGGGCGACAGCTTCATCACCTACGAGAGCGAGGCGATCGCCGCCACGCTGAAGGGGACGCAGGTCGAGTACGTCATCCCGCGCCAGACGCTGCTCATCCAGCTCCCGATCGCCGTGATGCAGAACAGCCCCAACAAGGACCTCGCCAACAAGTTCATCCAGTACCTGAAGTCGGAGCCGGCGCAGGTCGTCCTTGGCCAGAACGGGTATCGCCCGGTCAACCCGGCCGCCGCGAAGCAGTTCAAGAACTTCCCGGTGCGCCCGGGCCAGATCACGCTCGCCGACAAGACGCTCGGCGGCTACGCGGCCGCCCAGTCCCGCTGGTTCACGTCCCCGAAGGGGCTCATGTACGGCATCGAGTCCGCCGTCGGAGGGCCGTCGAGCTGAGCACGCACGCCGAAGCTTCCCGCTCGCCGGGAGGGCTCGCCATACCCAACGCAGTGAAGGAGAGGGCCGGAACGGCTCTCTCCTTCGGCTTTGCGTCGACGTTCCTGCTGGTCATCGTGGCTCTCCCGATCGCGGCGCTGATCTGGCAGTCGAAGCACGAGGGCTGGTCGGGGTTCTGGACCGCGATCTCCTCGCCCGAGGCGACGGCCACCCTGCGCGTCACGCTCGTCGCGGCGGCGCTTGCGGCCCTCGTCAACGCGGTGCTCGGCACGATCACCGCCTGGGTGCTCGTGCGGGACGACTTTCGCGGCAAAGCCGTCCTCAACGCCGTCATCGACCTGCCGTTCGCCCTGCCGACGATCGTCGCCGGCCTCGTCCTGCTGACCTTCTACGGGCCGACCTCCCCCGTGGGCATCCACGCCGCCTTCACCCGCTACGCGCTCTTCCTGGCGCTCCTCTTCGTCACGCTCCCCTTCGTCGTGCGCACGGTGCAGCCGGTGCTGATCGAGCTCGACCGCGAGATGGAGCAGGCCGCTCGGTCGCTCGGTGCCAGCGAGACCTCCGTCTTCTTCCGGATCATCCTCCCGAACATCCTTCCGGGGATCCTCTCGGGCGTGACGATGGCGTTCGCCCGCGCGGTCGGCGAGATCGGGTCGGTCGTGATCATCACCGGCAACATCCCGTACAAGACCGAGGTCACCTCCGTGCTGATCTTCAACCGGATCGCAAGCCAGGACCCGACCGGCGCCGCCGCCCTCGCCGTGCTGCTCCTCGCGATCTCGTTTGCCGTCCTCCTGACGGTCGGTGGCCTGCGCCGCTGGGCCACGAGGCACGAGCGTGCGTAGATACGCGTTCCGCTTCATCGCGCTCGCCTACGTCGTGGCGATCCTGCTGGCGCCGCTCTACCTGGTCTTCTACCGAACGTTCCTGCACGACTCGCATGACGTCTGGAAGGCCCTGAGCGACCCCGACACGGTGCATGCGTTCCGGGTCACGCTGATCGCCGTCGCGATCGCCGTGCCGCTGAACACGATCTTCGGGATCATCTGCGCGCTCGCGATCGTGCGGCAGAAGTTCCCCGGGAAGGGGCTCGTCAACGCGTTCGTCGACCTTCCACTCGCCCTCTCCCCCGTCGTCGTCGGCTTCTCGCTCTACCTGCTCTACGGCCGCACCGGCTGGTTCGGGCACTGGCTGAACGCGCACGGAATCCAGGTGCTGTTCGCGATGCCGTCCATCGTGCTCGCGACGATCTTCGTCTCGGTGCCGTTCGTCGCCCGCGAGGTGATCCCGACGCTCCGTGAGATCGGTGACGACCAGGAGCAGGCGGCCTACACGCTCGGCGCGAACGGCTGGCAGACCTTCCGGCGGATCACGTTCCCGTCGATCCGCTGGGCCGTGATCTACGGCGTCGTCCTCACCACCGCGCGCTGCCTCGGCGAGTACGGCGCCGTCGCCGTCGTCTCCGGCTCGATCCAGGGCAAGACCGAGACCGCGACGCTGCGCGTCCAGGAGGAGTACGAGAACCTCAACCTGCCCGGCGCCTACGGCATCTCGCTCGCGCTCGCCGTGATCGCGATCCTCGTGCTGATCTTGATGACAACTCTCCGACCGAAGGAAGCGAAAGCCTGATGTCCATCTCCGTCCGCAACGCCTCCAAGCAGTACGGCGAATTCAAGGCGCTCGACGACGTCTCCGTCGAGATCGCGTCGGGATCGCTCACCGCGCTCCTCGGCCCGAGCGGGAGCGGCAAGTCCACGCTGCTCCGCGTGATCGCCGGCCTCGAGACGCCGGACTCCGGCTCCGTCTTCATCGGCGACAAGAACGTCACCGGCCGCCCGCCGCAACAACGCGAGGTCGGGTTCGTCTTCCAGCACTACGCCGCGTTCAAGCACATGACCGTTGGCGACAATGTCGCGTTCGGGCTCAAGATCCGTCGGCGCCCGAAGAGCGAGATCGAGAGCCGCGTCAAGGAGCTGCTCGAGCTCGTGCAGCTCGACGGCCTCGCGAAGCGCTATCCGTCCCAGCTCTCCGGTGGCCAGCGGCAGCGCATGGGCCTGGCCCGCGCCCTCGCCGTCGACCCCGCCGTGCTGCTCCTCGACGAGCCGTTCGGCGCGCTCGACGCGCAGGTGCGCACCGAGCTGCGCGCGTGGCTCCGCCGGCTCCACGACGAGACGCACACGACGACCGTCATCGTCACGCACGACCAGGAGGAGGCGATGGAGGTCGCCGACGAGGTCGTCGTCATGAACCGCGGCCGCGTCGAGCAGGTCGCCGGGCCGCGCGACCTCTACGAGAACCCCGCCAACGAGTTCGTGATGTCGTTCGTCGGCCAGGTGAACCAGATCGACGACACCTTCGTTCGGCCGCACGACCTCGAGCTCACGCTCGAGGCCAACGGGACGACGCGCGAGGCGATGATCGAGCGGATCGTCCACCTCGGCTTCCAGGTGCGCGTCGAGCTCGTCCGCGACGACGGTGAGCATCTCTCGGTGCAGATCACCCGCGACGAGGCCGAGCGCCTCGAGCTCGAGCAGGGTCAGATCGTCTTCGTGCGCTCGACGCGGGAGACGACGTTCAGCGGGAGCTAGCTCCTACCGGGGGAGCCAGGCGTCGCGGTCGGCCGTGAGCGCCTCGATCTCCTCCGGGAGATCACCGCGGACGATGTCCGCGAGGGTCACGACGTCGAGCACGCGCCGCAGGCTCGCGCGCACGGCGACCCAGACCCGCTGGAGCGGTTCGGCGGTGCCGGTGAAGGCGACCTCCTCGGACCGGCGGCCGCGCACCTCGGCGAGCGGCCCGTCGACGGTGCGGATGATCAGCCCGAGCGTGATCTCGTCAGCGCTCCGGGCAAGCCAGTAGCCGCCGTCCGCCCCGCGCTGGCTGCGCACGAGGCCGCCGTTGCGCAGGTCGCCCATGATGTTCTCGAGGAACTTGACGGGGATCTCCTGCGCCGTCGCAAGCTGCTCGGCCTTGAGCGGCCCACCCCCGGCCGCAGCCAGCTCGACCATGGCGCGAACGGCGTAGTCGGT
This sequence comes from uncultured Actinomycetes bacterium, assembly GCA_903930195.1. Lineage (GTDB taxonomy): Bacteria > Actinomycetota > Thermoleophilia > Gaiellales > Gaiellaceae > PALSA-600. The sequence goes on from CAIYXH010000182.1 coordinate 6,222, forward strand.
CTTCGCGGAGACGTGCATACACGGATTCTCCCGGAACGGACGGTCAGCCGTAGAGCTGGCTATGCCAGGCGTCGCGGTAGACCTTCTGCAGGTGCTCGACGCGGTCGACGTAGGCGCGCGTCTCGGGGAACTGGATCGCTTCGCCGGCCTGCTGCCAACGATCGACGTTCCCCTGGCCCGCGTTGTAGGCGGCGAGCACGAGGCGCTCGTTGCCGCCGTACTTCGCGAACAGGTCGTGGAGGTACCAGGTGCCGTAGCGGATGTTGATCGTCGGATCCTTGAGATCGTCGACGGTGAATGCCGTGCCACCGGTGCGCTCTGCGATGCCCTGCGCCGTCGCGGGCGTGACCTGCATCAGCCCGATCGCGCCGGCATCCGACTGCACGGTCGGACGGAATTTCGACTCCTGGTAGATGACGGCCGCGAGCAGGGCCGGGTCGAGCTTCTCGGTGGCAGCCCGCTCGCGGATCGTCGCCGTGTAGTGGAGCGGGTAGCGGATCCGCTCGTACCAGGGCGGGCTCGTCTTCCAGACGATCACCGCCGCCGCGACCGCCACCACGAGGAGCACCCCGACGAACGCGGCGAGCCGCCTCACCGGGTGAGCTCCTCCATCACCGACGCGACGAAGCGGTCGAGCTCCTGCAGCGAGCCGGCGTTCTCGAAGACATAGTCGGCGCGCGCGACCTTCTCCTCCTCGGGGAGCAGCCGCTGCTCGCGCTCGTCGGTCGCCACCTGCGAGCGCTCGCGGCGCACGTCGGCGGGCGCGGTGATCACGACGACCTTGTCGAAGTTCTCCTCGGAGCCTGCCTCGTAGAGGAGCGGGACCTCGGTGACGCAGACGCGCGGCGCGTTCTCGAGGTCGCCGAGCGCCTTGCGCCAGCGCAGGTACTCGGCGGAGACGAGCGGGTGCAGCAGCGACTCGAGAAAGGCCAGAGACTCGGGGTCGGTGAAGACGACCGAGGCGATCGCGCCACGGTCGAGGAAGCCGTCAGGCCCGACGACTCCGTGGCCGAACCGCGCGACGATCGCGTCCTTGACCGCGTCCTGGCGCAGGAGCTCGTGGACGATCTGGTCGCTCGAGACGACGGCTGCACCGTGCCGTGCGAACGACGCGAGCGTCTCGCTCTTCCCCGCCCCGATGCCGCCGGTGATGGCGACAGCGAGCGGAGAGGTCACTCTGCGGCGGTGGAGGCTTCCGGCTCGTCGGCCGCAGGCTCTGCGGCGGCGACGGTCTCGTCAGCGGCTTCTGCGACGGCCTCGGGCTCGGCCTCTGCAGCAGGCTCGGCTTCAGCCTCGGCAGCCGGCTCAGCCTCGACAGCCGGCTCAGCCTCGGCCGCGGGAGCGGCGTCCTCGTCGGCGGTCGTGACCACGTCGGCGTACTGCGTCTCGAGCTCGGACTCGTCGAACTCCTCGTCCGGCAGGTCGATCTGCGGCGTGAGATGCACGGACTCGGCGCCATCGGCGCGCGGCTGCACCTCCTCGCCCTCCTCGACCCGCTTGAGCGAGAGCGAGAGGCGGCGGCGATCGCCGTCGATCTCGATGATCTTGACGTTGACCGCCTGGCCCTGCGAGACGACCTCGCGCGGGTTCTCGACGTGATGCTGCGCAAGCTCGGAGATGTGCACGAGACCCTCGACGCCCGGGAGGATCTCGACGAAGGCGCCGAAGGTGACGACCTTCGTCACGCGACCCTCGACGACATCGTCCTCCTTGTAGCTCGAGAGCACCTGCTGCCACGGGTCGTCCTGGGTCTGCTTGAGCCCCAGGGAGATCCGCTGGCGGTCGCGGTCGATGTCGAGCACCTTCACCTCGACCGTCTGCCCGATCTCGAGCACCTCGGACGGATGGTTGACGTGCGACCACGAAAGCTCGGAGATGTGGATGAGGCCGTCCATGCCGTCGAGGTCGACGAACGCGCCGAAGTCGACGATGTTGGAGATCTGGCCTTCGACGACCGCGCCGGGCTGCAGGCGGTCGAGAATCTGCTGGCGCTGCTCCTTGCGCTCCTCCTCGAGGACGGCGCGGCGCGAAAGCACGACGTTGTTGCGCGAGCGGTTGAGCTCGATGACCTTGCAGCGGAGCTCCTGACCGAGGAACTCGTCCAGGTCCTGCACGCGGCGGATGTCGACGAGCGACGCCGGCAGGAAGCCGCGCACGCCCAGGTCGAGGATGAGACCGCCCTTGACGACCTCGATCACGCGGCCGTCGACC
>CAIYXH010000183.1 GCA_903930195.1 uncultured Actinomycetes bacterium
GATCGCCGCGGTGCTGCAGGAGCAGGCGTTCGACTATCTCGACGCGCCGATCGAGCGCGTCGGCGCCAAGTTCGCCCCGCTCGCGTTCTCGCCCGCGATGGAGCAGTACGTCGTCCCGCAGGTCGCCGACGTCGTCGCTGCGATCAAGCGCACGGTGGCGAGGAGCTAGCGGTGGCCAGCGAGGTCAAGCTTCCCCGCCTCGGGCAGGGCATGGAGTCCGGTACCGTCGTCAAGTGGCTCAAGGCCGTCGGCGACACCGTCGAGAAGGGCGAGCCGCTCTACGAGATCGACACCGAGAAGGCAACCCAGGAGGTCGAGGCCGAGGCGAGCGGTGTGCTGCTCTCCATCCTCGTCGAGGCGGGCGACGTCCCGGTCGGCGAGACGGTCGGCGTGATCGGCGCTGCAGGCGAAGAGGTCGCGGCTCCGGCCGCCGCCGCCGCGCCCGCACCGGTTGCCGTCGCAGCTGCTCCCGCCGAGCCGGCGAAGAGCACCGCCGACATCGTCGCCGAGGCCCGCACGGCAATTTCCACGCCGGCGCCTGCTGCCGCGAACAGCGCAAACGGCGGACGGATCAAGGCGTCGCCGCTCGCGCGCCGCATGGCCCGCGAGCGCGGGATCGAGCTCTCGTCCCTCAGCGGCACCGGCCCCGACGGGCGGGTCGTCGCCGAGGACGTCGAGCGTGCCGAGCTCGGCGGCGCGGCTCCGGCAGCCCCGGTCGCTGCACCGCGCCCCGTCGTCGTCTCGGGCGAGGTCGAGCAGATCCCGCACACGAGCATCCGCCGCACGATCGCCCGCCGGCTCACCGAGGCGTGGCAGATCCCGGCGTTCCAGCTGACGGTTTCGGTCGATATGGCCGCTGCGAACGCGCTCGTCGACCGCTCCCGCGAGCTGAACCCCGACGTCCGCGTCACGGTCACCGACCTGCTCGCCAAGGTTTGCGGCAACGCCCTCGTCCGCCACCGCGAGGTCAACGCGCAGTACAGCGAGGAGGCGGTTCTCCGCTTCCCGAGCGCAAACGTCGGCATCGCCGTCGCCGCGCCGCAGGGCCTCGTCGTCCCGGTGCTGCACTCCGTCGAGCGGCTCTCGCTGGCCGAGGTCGCGCAGGCGCGCACCGAGATCGTCGGGCGCTCGCGCGACGGCAAGCTGACGCAGGCCGACCTCGAGGGTGGGACGTTCACCATCTCGAACCTCGGCATGTTCGGCATCGAGGTCTTCTCCGCCGTCCTCAACCCGCCGCAGGCCGCGATTCTCGCCGTCGGCACCACCGAGGATCGCGCGGTCGTCCGTGACGGCCAGGTCGTCGTCCGTCCGACGATGACCATCACGCTCACGGTCGACCACCGCGCCGTGGACGGCGCCGAGGCGGCCGGCTTCCTGCGAACGGTCAAGACGTTCCTGGAAGATCCGGCGCTCGCTCTATAACCAGTACTCGTGATTCGTCGCGGGGACAACCTCGACATTCCTTTCCTGCGCTCGATGCTCGGCCACGCCTACGGCTGGCACGTCGCGCGCTTCGAGAACGACATCCCGCTCGGCCGCTACGTCGACGCCTGGGGGCGTGACGGCGACACCGCGCTGATCGCGACCGAGGGAGGTCATCCGGTCGGTGCGGCCTGGTACCGGCTCTTCCCGGCCTCGGCTCCGGGGTACGGCTTCGTCGACGAGGTGACGCCCGAGCTCACCGTTGTCGTCGTGCCGACCCGCCAGCGGGAAGGCTTCGGACCGCAGCTGCTCGAGGCGCTCATGGCGCGGGCGCAGGAGGAGGGCTATCCGGGCCTCTCCGCCTCCGTCGAGATC
>CAIYXH010000184.1 GCA_903930195.1 uncultured Actinomycetes bacterium
CGCCCGTGCCGAAGTGGATCGACGGCACGCCCGCCTCGCGCAGCGCGGCGAGGATCGTGCCGGAGTACGGAGCGACGAACTCGTCGTAGTCGTCCGGTGAGAGCGCCCCGACCCACGAGTCGAAGATCTGGACGATGTCGGCACCCGCCTGCGCCTGCGCGACGACGTAGGCGGAGAAGGTCGCGGCGAGCTTCTCGAGGAGGGCATGCCAGACCGCCGGCTCGCCGTACATCAGCTTCTTCGTGATCGCGAAGTCGCGCGAAGGCTTTCCCTCGACGAGGTAGCCCGCGACGGTGAACGGGCCGCCGCAGAAACCGACGACCGCCTGCTCGGGGGCGAGCTCGCCGCGCACGATGCGGATCGCGTCGAGCACCGGCGCGACGGTCTCGGCCGGCTCCGGGACCCGCAGGCGCTCGACGGCCGCGAGCGAGCGAACCGGATCGGCGATCACCGGACCGACACCCTCGACGAGCTCGACGCCGGCGCCCATCGCGACGACCGGGGTCATGATGTCCGCGAACATCACGGCTGCGTCGACACCGTGGCGGCGCACCGGCTGGAGCGTGACCTCGGCGGTCAGCTCGGCGGACTCGTTGACCTCGAAGAAGTCGTGGCGCTCGCGGATCGCGCGGTACTCGGGGAGCGAGCGGCCCGCCTGTCGCATGAACCACACGGGCGTGCGCTCGACGGGCTCGCGGCGCGCAGCGCGGACGAGCAGCGGTTCCACGCGGCCTAGACTAGCCGCCGATGGCACCGGGCCCACTTGCCGTCCGCTGGGGCGGCTGGACGCTTCCCACCCCCCAGGCCGGCGCGCTGCAGACGGCGACCGTCGAGCTCGAGAACGCCGGCACGGTCTCGTGGCGCGATCCGTCGCTCCAGCTGAGCTACCACTGGCTCGACGAGCGCGGCAACCCGATCCACTGGGACGGCATCCGCACTGCGGTCCCCCCGCTCGAGCCGGGCGAGCGCGCAACCGTCGAGGCGCGCGTGCGCGGACCGGTGCCGCCCGGCAGCTATCGCTTCGCGCTCGACATGGTCGCAGAGTTCCGCTCCTGGTTCTCGCAGCTCGGGAGCCCCATGGCCGATGCGATCGTCGAGGTCGGCCCGCGCCGGGGCGCCTCGCGCGTGAAGCTGCCGGGGTGGGTCGACGCGGACGCGGGGTGGCACGCGCGCGCCGCCGCCGCACACGCGGAGGGATACGCCGTCGTCGCCGGCTCGATCGAATGGCCGGGCGGCCTGCGCCACCCGCGCCCGCACGCCCTGGAGCCGTACGTCACCGGCCAGGGCCGCGTCCCCGGCTTCTCCGCGCCGCTGGTCTGCCCGTCGGTGATCGAGGGCATCGAGCTCGAGCGGCTCGACGACGTCGCCGGGCTTCCGGCCTACGCCGCCCCGGCCGACGAGCCGTGGCTCTACGACGGCCGGCTCGTGCTCAGAGCTCGACCGCAAGACGATCGTCCGTCTTCGTGAAGACGTACGCGCCGAGCACGAGCGAGACGACGGCCGCGACCGCCAGGTAGATCACGTCGGCAAGGCGCGGGGCTTGTCCCGCCCAGATCGCGTCCCGCACCGCCGAGATCGGCGGCGCGACGGGATTTCCCCACCGGAGCAGGTGCAGCAGGTCCTGGTGGCGCTGCGCGCCGGCCGGGAGCGTCTGGAACTGCCAGAGGACGGGCGTGAGGAAGAACCAGGGCAGGAGCGCCGCCGTCAGCACGTACTCGATGTCGCGGAAGAGGACGTTGAGGCAGGCGACGACGAGCGCGAGGCCCGCGACGAAGCAGAGGAAGAGCACCGCGAGCGGGATCGCGAGCAGAACGGTCTTCCGGGCGCCGGGGTCGAAGATCAGCGAGAGGACGATCGAGAGCCCGAGCATGACCGTGAAGGTCACGGCCTGCGTCGCGACGACCGAGAACGCCACGAGCTGCCGCGGGAAGCGCACCTTCCGGATCAGATCGCCGCTGTCGACCATCGCGCGCGCCGCCGTCTGCAGCGAGACCCCGAAGAAGAGCCAGCAGACGAGGCCACCGAGGAGGTAGATGCCGTAGTGCGGCACCCCCTCGTTGCGCTGGAGCAGCACCCCGAAGACGACGAAGTAGACGCCCAGCAGCGCGAGCGGGTTCAGCACCGACCAGAGGACGCCGAACGCCGACCCCCGGTACTTCGCCTGGAAGTCGCGGCGGAAGAGGTTGAGGAAGAGGTCGCGGTAGCGAAGAAGATCGGCGTAGACCGCCACCGCCGCAGTGTAGGCGCGGCCGCGCCCGGAGCCCGCGCCGCTCGCCCACGGTCCCATCCCGAACCCCCACCCACCCGGGGGAAGAGGAACGCACGGTAGCCGGGGTGCAAGGTGTCCTTCGTCACGATTTCGTCCCGAATGTGCGACGCGTGCACTACGGCGCCGGGCGGGTGCTTCCCGATTCGCCGAACGACGAGGAGCGAGCCTCGAAAACGGGCGAATCCCGACCGGCAGAGCCAGTAGCGTCCTCACAACGTGCTAACGGCAATCCACTACCCTCCGGGCCTGTGAGCACCGCCCTCGCGATCGTCGCGCTGCCTGTCTCGGCGGCCGTCATCCTGGGTCTACTGCGGTCGCCGGTCCGGCGTCACCTCGTCGCCGTCCCGTCACTCGACCGTTGGCACGAGTCGTCGACCCCGGTCTTCGGCGGTGTGGGGATCTTCACGGGCCTGAGCGTCGGGATCTGGAGCGCCGCGGCCGTCGGCGCCTTCACGGTCGACCGCGCCTTCGTCGGCATCTATCTGGCGATCACGCTCGTCTTCGCCGCCGGGCTCGTCGACGACATCATCGGGTTCAGCCCGATCGCGAAGCTCGCAGCGCAGGGTGGTGCCGCGGCAATCGTGCTCGCGACCGGAACGCACGTGCAGCTCATCCACAGCCGGCCGCTCGGAGATGCGATCGCCGTGCTCTGGCTCGTCGGCGTCGCGAACGCCTTCAACCTCCTCGACAACATGGACGGCCTCGCAGCGAGCATCGCGGCAATCGCATTCGCGTTCTTCGCCGTGGACGCGGTCACGGTCCATCCGAACCACACGACCCTCGCCTTCGGCCTGGCCGGGTCGCTCGCCTGCGCGGGCTTCCTGCCGTTCAACTTCCGGCTCAGCGGCAAGGCGCTCGTCTTCATGGGCGACGCGGGCAGCCAGGCGCTGGGCTTCGCCCTCGCCTCCCTCGGGCTCGTCTCGAGCTGGCGCGTCGCCGGCAGCACCATCGCCACGCTGCTCCTGCCGATCCTGATCCTCGCCGTGCCGCTCCTCGACACGGCACTTGTCACCGTGGTCCGCCTCGCAGAGGGACGCCCGATCAGCCAGGGCGGCCGCGACCACTCCTCCCACCGCCTCGTCCACTTCGGCCTCTCCGAGAAGCGCGCAGTGGGCCTCCTCGCGCTGATTGCGCTCAGCATCGGCGGCTCGAGCCTTGCCTACAACGTGCTCGACAACCCGCGCTACACCGTCGTCGGCGTCGTCCTCACCTTTGCGCTGCTCCTCCAGTTCGCGAGCTTCCTCGCCGACGTCGAGCGGCGCCCGGTGGACCTGGAGCCGTTCGGGATCGGCGAGGCCGTCGCGATCCACTGGCGGCGGCTCGCGGAGGTGCTCGTCGACTTCGGGATCGTCTTCGGCTCGGCCGTCGCGGCGTACGTGCTCGTGATGGGCTGGCCGGGCACGACGAGCCAGCGGTTCATCGCCGGGCTGACACTCCCCGTGCTGCTGACCGCGCGCTATCTCGCCTTCTTCCCCTTCGGCCTCTACCGCTCGATCTGGCGCTACGCCGGCGGGCGCGACATCGCGGCAATCGCGACGGCGGTCGTCCTCTCCGAGCTCGTCGTGCTCTCGTTCATGGTGCTGACGCAGAACATGCGCGACTTCCACCGGTCGTTCTTCATCCTCGACGCGCTGATCTGCACCGTGGGGATTGCCGCCTCGCGCTTCGTCGAGCGCGCGGTGATCCCGGGAAGCCTCTCGTTCCGCGACCGGACTCTCCGACGGACGCTCATCGTCGGCGCCGGCCGGACGGGCCGGAGCCTGATGCGGGAGCTGCGCGAATCGCCGGGCGAGCGCGTCGTCGGCTTCCTCGACGACAACCCGCGCCTGCGGCGGCGGCGCATCCACGGGATCCCTGTCCTCGGCGGCACCGACGAGCTTGCGCGGGCGCTCGAGCGAAGCGAGCCGGACATCGTCCTCGTGACCATTCCGAACGCGCCCAAGGAGCGCCTCGACGCGATAGTCTCCGGCTGCGCCGACGCCGCCATCGAATGCCGGTTCGTTCGACGCGAGCTCGACCTCGACCCGCGCGTCATCCTCGGCGCCACGGCGGACTGACATGACGACCGCACCCGAGACCGCTGCGCGGCCCCCGCGCCGCCCAAGCCTGTTCGATCGCCTGCTCGGCTGGTTCCCGCTCACGCTGATCGTCCTCTGCGTGCTCGGCTTCTACGCCGTCCAAGCATCCCTCCGCCACACGCCGTGGGTCTTCAGCGACGAGCTCGAGTGGTCGCAGATCTCACGGGCGATCGCGACCACCGGCCACCCGGCCCGCCGCGGCCAGCCTGTCGGGTTCAAGTCGCTCTACGCCTTCCTGCTCACGCCGTTCTGGTGGATTCACTCGACGGCGACCGCCTACGCGGCGATCAAGTACATGAACGCCGTCGTCATGTCCCTCGCGGCGGTCCCGACGTATCTCCTCGCCCGCATGGTCGTCGCGCGCCGCGCCGCGCTCGCGGTTGCCGTTCTCTCGGTCGCGATCCCCGCCATGAGCTACGCGACGACGATCGTCCCGGAGAACCTGGCCTACCCCTGGTACGCGCTCTCCTCGTGGCTGATCGTGCGCGCGCTCGCCTACCAGCGCAGGCGCGACACCGTGATCGCGATCGGCGCGTCGCTCGTCGCGATGCTGGTTCGCTCACCGCAGTTCGGCACGATCGGCGCCGCGTACATCATGGCCGCCGCCGGGCTCTGGCTCACCGGGCCGCGCGGGCGCCACTGGCGGCGGAACTGGAGCCGCTCCGACTCCCTCGGCGCGCTCGTGCTGTTCATCGGCGCGCTCTTCC
>CAIYXH010000185.1 GCA_903930195.1 uncultured Actinomycetes bacterium
CGGCCTCGTCCTGGGCGGCACGCGCGAGCGTCGTCTCGGAGGCTTCGATCAGCGGGCAGACGACGTAGGCCTGCCGCCCCTCGTCGAGGTGGACGCAGAGGCGCGCGTACGCCTCGCTCGACTTCTCGGCCCCCACCCACGCCGTCACGATCGGCTTGCGGTTCGACGGCGGCTTCGCGATCTCGGTCACCGCGAGGTCGCCGAAGACCGTGAGCGCGAGCGTGCGCGGGATCGGCGTCGCCGTCATGTGCAGCACGTGCGGCGACCAGCGCTGCTGCAGCTCCTTGCGCTGCTCGACGCCGAAGCGGTGCTGCTCGTCGACGACCGCGACCGCGAGCTCCGCGAACTCGACCTCGCGCTGGATCAGCGCGTGCGTGCCGATCACGATCTGCGCGACGCCGTTCGCGATCTCGGCGCGCGTCGTCTTCGAGCCGACGGCGCCGGTGAGCAGCACCGCGCGGACGCCGAGCTGGGCGCAGATCGCCTCGATCGTGAAGAAGTGCTGCTCAGCAAGGGTTTCCGTCGGAACCATCAAGGCGCCTTGCCGCCCCGTCTCGACCGCACGGAGGAGCGCGTAGAGCGCGACGACCGTCTTGCCGGAACCGACGTCGCCCTGCAGCAGGCGCTGCATCGGCACCGGCCTGGCGAGGTCGGCGTCGATCTCGGCGACCGCCGCCTCCTGATGCTCGGTGAGCGAGAACGGCAGCGCCTCGCGGAACCGCGCAACGAGCTCGCCGGGACCACCGAGCGCAGGAGCGGCCGCACCCTCGATCTTCGAGCGGCTCACCGCGAGCTGGAGCGAGACGAGCTCGTCGAGCGCCAGGCGCCTGCGCCCTGTCTCCTCCTCGCCCTCCTCGACGGGGAAGTGGACGGCCGCGAGCGCGTCGCGGCGGATCGGCAGCTCGAGCTCGGCCGGAAGCGGATCGACCACGTCGCCGGCGAACCGCTCGAGCGCGTTGCGGACGAGCTCGCGAAGGCGCGTCGAGGGGACGGCCTCGCTCGCGCGGTAGACCGGCGCGTAGTCGGCCGTCGCGCGCGCCTCGCCGACGTCGTAGCTCTTGACCGCGAAGCCGAAGCGATCCTGGCGCCCGCGAAGGCGCACGTGCGTGCCCACCGCCAGACGCTCGAGGAGCCACGGCTGGTTGAACCAGTTCGCGGTGACCGACCCGGTGCCGTCGGAGATCTTCGCGGTGACGATGGTGCGCCGGCCGCCCGTCCGCCGCAGGCGCACGCTCTCGACCTGACCGGCGATCGCGACCTCGTCGTCGCCCCAGAGCTGCCCGATCGCGACCTCGTCGGCGGCCGACTCGTAGCGGCGCGGACGGCGGAAGAGCAGGTCACCGACGGTGACGAGGCCGAGCGCCTGGAGGCGCTTCGCAAGCGCCGGCCCGACGTCTTCGAGCACGTCGATCGGCTGTGCGAGCCGCTCCGGCCGCGCCCAGCCACGCGGGCGCACAGCCTGGCTCGGGTCCAGGACCATGCGGATAAAGCCCGACTCGCTACGGGTCATCGTCGCCACCGGGACCGAGTATAGGACCCGGACCGGCGGACATCACCGCTCGGGGTCGTCGAACCAGAAGAGACCGACCGCGCCGGGCCCCGCGTGGGTCCCGACGACGGCCCCGAGTGAGGTGCTCGCCTCGAGCTGCGCGGCGGGCCTGGCGGTGCGAACGAGCTCCTCGAGCGCAGCCGCGCGCTCGGGTGCTGCGGCGTTCGCGAGCGCGATCCGGAGCGACGGCGTGTCGGAGGTCTCCTCTGCGAGGAGCTCGCCGAGCTTCGCGAGGGCTGCTCCGCTCCCCCGCACCCGCGTGAGCGGAGCCACCTCGCCGTCGCGCAGCTCGACGATCGGCTTGACGCTGAGCAGCGACCCGGCGAGCGCCGAGGCGCGGCCGATCCGTCCGCCGCGCGCGAGGAACTCGAGGGTGTCGAACGTCGCGATCAGCCGGTGGGTCGCGCGGAAGCGTTCGACAAGTGCGTCGAGCTCCTCGTCGGTCGTGCCGCGCTCGAGGCGGCGCTGCGCCGCGAAGGCGAGCAGCACCACAGCCGCAGCGACCGAGCGCGTGTCGTAGACCCGCACCTTCCCGTCGAAGCGCGACGCAGCCTGCTCGGCGCTCGCGCAGGTGCCGGAGAGCGCAGAGGAGAGCTGCAGCGAGACGATCCGCTCGTAGCTCCCGGCGAGCTCGTCGTAGACCGCCTCGAAGTCGGCGGGCGTCGGCTGCGAGGTGCGCGGGCTCTCGCTGGACGCCGTGAGCTTGTCGTAGAACGCCGTCGGGCTCATGTCGACGCCGTCACGGAAGCTCTGGTCGCCGAAGACGACGTAGAGCGGGACGACGCGCCAGTTGGGGAACCGCTGCGCCGCCTCGGGGAAGTCGGCCGTCGAGTCGAGGACGATCGCGGTGTTGGCGGCGGTGAGGTTCATGCGGGAAGCGCTGCGGCGTCGCGGATCGCGGTGAGAATCCTGTCGAGATTCTCGTCCTTCGTGATGCAGGCCACCGCGCCCGCCTCGAGGAGACGGTCGACCTCGGCGTTCGAGACCGCCGCCGTGAGGCAGATCACCCGCGAGCGCGGGGACGCGGCCAGCACCGCGCGCGTCGCGTCGGCGCCGTTCATCACCGGCATCCGGTAGTCGACGAGGACGACGTCCGGCTGCATGCGGCGACAGAGCTCGGCCGCGTCGGCACCGTTCGCGACCGAGCCGACGACCTCGATGTCGTCGTGGTACTCGAGCAGCAGCTCGAGCGTCTCCCGGAAGACGTGGTTGTCTTCGACGAGAACGAGGCTGACGCGCGCCGGCACACCGGCAGGTTATTCAGCCGAGACGAGCAGTGCATGAAGCGGCTGGGATCCGTCGTGGAGCTCAACCTCGACCGCGGCGTTGTCGGCGGCGATCCTCGCGAGCAGACCGTCGACGGGTGGGCATCCCTCGCCGGTCAGCAGCGTCAGGAGCGAGCGCCCCCCGACGAGCGTCTGCTCGATCACGACCTTTGCCGTCTGGTCGAAGTCATCGCCGCCCGCGACGATCGCGCCGTCGGCGATCCCGAGCCAGGAGCCGGCGGCGATCTCGGCCCCGGCGACCTGGGCGACGCGGCCCGAGCGCGCGACCGACCCGATCGAGACCGCCGCAATGCGCTCTCCCATCTCGGCCAGGTTCGCGGCGGCAGGGCTCTCGGGGCTGTAGGCGACGAGCGCCGCGAGGCCCGCCTGGAGCGACTCGGTGCGCAGGACCGTCGTCGGTCGGGAGGCCTCGGCGGCGGCGCGCTCGGCGGCGAGGACGACGTTGGCGCTGTTCGGCAGGACAATCGCCTCGTCACCGCCTGCCTCCTCGAGCGCCGCGAGGAGCTCTGCCGTCGAGGGATTGAGCGTGGCGCCTCCGTCGACGATGTACGCGCCGAGGCTGCGGAAGAGTTCGGCATTGCCCGCACCCGCGACGACCGCGACGACGCTGCAGCCCGAGAGCCGGCGCTCCCGCTCCCGCGCCTGCTCGACCATGTCGGCGATCTCGACGCCGGAGACGACGCCGATCGCCGCACCGAGCGCGAGCGCCGTGTCGGGGTCGTTCGTGTGCACGTGCACCTTCAGCGCCGTCGCACCGCCGACGACGAGCAGCGAGTCGCCGAGCGCCTCGAGCTCGGCCTCGAGGGAGCGCAGGTCGAGCTCCTCACCCTCGACGACGAAGGTCGTGCAGAAGCGGTACTCCGAGACCTCGCGGTGGATCGACGCTGCACTGACGGCGAGGCTCGCGGAGACCGCGGGAAGCGGCTCGCCTGCGGCCGCCGCCGCGATCCCACGGACGATCTCGACGAGTCCGGCCGCGCCGGCGTCGACGACACCCGCCTGGGTGAGCACCGGCAGCATCTCGCGCGTGCGGACGACGCAGTCGTCGCCGCGCGCCACGATCGCGGCAAGGTCGCCGCCGGCTTCTGCCTCCTCGGCGAGCTCCCGGATCGCGGTGAGCATCGTGCCCTCGACCGGCGAGGGCACCGCGGCGTACGCGGCATCGGCCGCGCTGCGGAACGCGGCGGCGAGGTCGTCGGAGACGGCCAACGACGACGCTGCGCCCGCGACGACCTGCGAGAAGATCACGCCCGAGTTGCCGCGCGCCCCGAGCAGCGCCGCGCGCGTCGCGATGCGGGCGAGCTCGGCCCGGTCGTCCGTTGTGGCAGCGTCGATCGCCTCCACCACCGCGCGCGTCGTCGAGGCGAGATTCGTGCCCGTGTCGCCATCCGGGACCGGATAGACGTTCAGATCGTCGACGCGTGCCCGCGCAGCATCGATCGCAGCCAGGGCTCCGCGCACCAGCTCGAGGACGGGCGCCCGCACAGGGCGAACCGTAGCTTGTGGACTAGACGGAGGTTGAGTGGCCTAGACGGCCTTCTGCACTTTTCCGGCCTTGAGGCACCGGGTGCAGACATAGGCGCGCTTGGCGACGCCGTTCACGAAGATGCGCACGCGCTGGAGGTTCGGTTCGAACCGGCGCTTGGTCGCGACCATCGAGTGCGAGCGGTTGTTCCCGAACGCAGGCTTCTTGCCACAGCTGGAGCAGATCTTGGACATCGGCCGACTAGTGTAGCGACGCGAGCCGGCCCGCGCGGGACTGCGTCAGATGCTCCGCGCGGAACTGCATCAGATGCTCCGCGCGGAGCTACGTCAGATGCTCTGCGCGGAGCTGCGCAGCTGGGCGAAGAGGTCGGCCATCTCGAGGGCCGTGCGCACCGAGTCGGCGGCGCGGTCGATGCGGGCCTCAGCCTGCTCGACGGTGTCGGTCGTGAGCACGCCGAAGGAGACCGGGACGCCGGTCTCGATGCCGGCGAGCTGGAGGCCGGAGGCGGCCTCGCTCGCGACGAAGTCGAAGTGGGCGGTCTCGCCGCGGACGACCACGCCGA
>CAIYXH010000186.1 GCA_903930195.1 uncultured Actinomycetes bacterium
GCCGTTGAAGCGCGAGACGACGACGGCGACGGTGCGGCGACGGCCGGTGGGCGTCCCCTCGATCACGGAGTAGCCGTCCGGGACGTCGATCTCGCCGCTCACGTGCTCGACGCTCAGCCCCTCGGACGGCGTGTCCTCGATGACGGCGCCGGACTTCGGCTCGGGCCAGGCGGCGAACGGGTCGCCCGCCTGCTCGACGGAGACATCCTCGACGGACGGTTCCTCGGCAGCCAACGGCTCCTCGGGCTCCTCCTCGTCGTCGGACTCCGCGAAGGCGAATGGATCGAACTGGCGGGTCTCCTCGAGCGGGGTCGGCGTGTAAACGGGCTCCTCGGCCGGGATGCCCTCCTCGAACGCCGGCGCTGCCGGCTCGGGGAACGCGGGCGCCTCGGTGCGTGGTTGGCCGATCGCCGGGAACGGCGGCAGCTCAGGCGTCGCGGGCTCGGGCGTCACGGGCTCGGGCGTCACGGGCTCGGGCGTCACGGGCTCGGGGTCGGCCGCGACGGGCGCGGGCTCAGGCTCGGCCGGTGCTGCCGGCTCGTCCGGGCGCCGCAGCGGCGGCAGCTCGGAGCGCGGTTCGTCGTCCCAGTGGAGGTTGCTCATTCGGCGGTGGCGTTGCTGTCCAAGTCGAGGTCCCGCAGATCCTGGTGGTGCAGGCGGTGACCGAGCTTATCCCTCTTGGCGGCCAGATAGCGGCGGTTCTCGTCGTTCGGGGCAACTTCGATCGGCACCTGCTCGACCACCGTGAGCCCGAAACCGTCGATTCCGATGAGCTTCTTGGGGTTGTTCGTCAGGATCCGGATCGTCGAGAGGCCGAGGTCGGAGAGGATCTGGTTGCCGATGCCGTAGTCGCGCGCGTCGGCCGGGAAGCCGAGCTTCAGGTTCGCCTCGACCGTGTCGAGACCGGACGCCTGCAGCTCGTACGCGAGCAGCTTGTTCAGCAGGCCGATGCCGCGTCCCTCCTGCGCCATGTAGAGGAAGACGCCGCTGCCTTCACGCGCGATCTGCGCGAGCGCCTGGTCGCGCTGCTCGCCGCAGTCGCAGAGGAGCGAGTGGAAGACGTCGCCCGTGAGGCACTCCGAGTGGACGCGCACGAGGACGTTCTCCGCGCCGTCGACGTCGCCCTTCACGAGCGCGACGTGCACCTTGCCGGTGAGCTTCTCGCGGAACGCGACCGCGGTGAACTCGCCCCACTCGGTCGGGAGCCGCACCGTCGCCTTGCGCTCCACAAGCTCCTCGTGGCGGCGGCGGTACTCGACGAGATCGGCGACCGAGATCATCTTCAGGTCGTGGCGCTCGCAGTACTCGATCAGATCCGGGACGCGGGCCATCGTGCCGTCGTCGTTCATGATCTCGCAGATCACGCCGGACGGGTTCAGGCCGGCGAGGCGTGCGAGGTCGACGCCGGCCTCGGTCTGGCCGATGCGCTCGAGCACACCGCCCGGCTTGGCGCGCAGCGGGAAGACGTGGCCTGGCTGGACGAGATCGTGAGCCTTCGCCTCGGGCGAGATCGCGACCTGCACCGTGTGGCTCCGGTCGGCGGCCGAGATCCCCGTGGTGACGCCCTCACGTGCCTCGATCGAGACGGTGAACGCGGTGCCGAGCGGCGCCTCGTTCTTGTCCGTCATCGGGCGCAGGCCGAGCTGGTCGGCGCGCTCCTCGGTCAGGCAGAGGCAGATCAGGCCCCGGCCGTGCGTGGCCATGAAGTTGATCATCTCGGGCGTCGCGAACTGCGCCGCGATGACGAGGTCGCCCTCGTTCTCGCGGTCGGGATTGTCGACGACGACGACACACCGGCCCTCCCGGATGTCCTCGATCGCCTGCTCGACCGTCGCAAAGGGCGTCGTGACCGCCATGGAGAAACGGTACCTACGCGGGTGGGAGCAGCCGCTCGACGTACTTCGCGAGCACGTCGGCTTCGAGGTTCACCGGGTCTCCGGCGACGGCGTCGCCCAGGGTCGTCACGGCGAGCGTGTGCGGGATCAGCGCCACTGCGAACCCGGTGTCGTCGAGCTCCGCGACCGTGAGGCTCACGCCTTCGATCGTGATCGACCCCTTCTCGACCACGTAGCGGAGGATCGCCGGCGGCGCGTCGAACCAGAGCCTCCGCCCCGCCCCCTCGGCCACGACCGACCGCACCGACCCGACACCGTCGACGTGGCCCTGGACGTAGTGGCCGCCCAGCGAGTCGCCGACGCGCGCGGCCGACTCCAGGTTGACCGACCGGCCGGCAGCAAGGCCGCCGAGCGAGCTCCGCTCGAGCGTCTCCGGCACCGCCTCGAACGAAAGGACGTCGCCGTCACGCTCGACAACCGTCAGGCAGACACCGCTGATCGAGACCGAGTCGCCGAGGACGACACGCTCGGCGATACCGGGCGCCTCGATCCCGAGGCGGAGTGCACCACCGGTGTCCTCGACGGAGGCCACGCGACCGCGCTGGACGATTCCCGTGAACATCCACTCGATACTAGGGGCTGCCCCTTTGTAGGGACTTCCCCTACGGGAAAGCTGAAGAGCACGCGGCTAGGGACTGACCTCTGGTCTGTCCCGAGCGAACGCCGACAGCGCGCACCGCTTCAGTCGGGACAGGCCCTGGAAACCCGGGCCAGTCCCTGCGAGCAAGCGACCCCGAAGGGGGTTCGCTTACTCGCCGTAGGCGAGAGCCTCGATGGTCTCGCGCACGGCGACCTCGAGGTTGCCGCGCTCGCCGGGGAAGGCGTCGCCGAGCGAGGTCAGGAGCTCCTTGACCGCGTCGCGCTGGCCGGGAGCGAGCTCGTACGTGCCGATCTCCTCGACCTTCTTGCGCAGCTCGTCGTTCCCGAGGTTCTGCATCAGCCACTGGCTGAGCAGGGTGACGATCTGGTCGTCGTCGCGCTGGGAGTCAGAGTGGGTGGACATAGCCCTCGAGGAGTACGTCCTCGCCGACCGAGCGGGCGCTCAGGTGGACGAGATCGTGCGGGGATCCTAGCCGCGGCGTCCACGCGAGCCCGTCGCCCGCGAGCGTCGGCGCGACGAAGAGGAGCAGCTTGTCGACGAGGTCCGCCTCGAGGAACGCCTGCGCGAGCGTCGGGCCGCCTTCGAGCAGGAGCGACTGCACGCCGGCCTCGCCGAGGGCGGCGAGCTCGTCGGCGAGGCCGCCGGTGAGCAGCTCGAGCGGCGAGCCGTCGGGCAGCGGCCCTTGGCCGAAGACGAGCCGGCGGGGCTGGCCGCGCGGCGTCTCGACGTCGCGCGCGTCGAGCTTCGGATCGTCGGCGCGCAGCGTCCCCATGCCGACGGCTACGGCATCCGAGGCGGCGCGGAGCTCGTGCACGAGCCGGCGGCTCGCCTCGCCCGTGACCCAGCGGCGGCCCGGCACGGTCACGCGGCCGTCGAGCGTCACCGCGAGCTTGAGCGTCACGAACGGCCTACGGCGGGCGACCCAGGTGCGCCACGCCTCGTTCACGACCTTCGCCTCCCAGAGCTCCGCGAGCTCGACATCGACCCCGGCCGCCTCGAGCCGCTCGATCCCGCCCGCGGCTTCGGGGTTCGGGTCGCGCGCGCCGATCACGACGCGGCCGACGCCCGCCTCGAGGATCAGGTCGACGCACGGCGGGTTCGAGCCCCAGTGGTTGCAGGGCTCGAGCGAGGTATAGAGCGTTGCGCCCCGCGCCCGTTCGCCCGCCTCGGCGAGCGCGACAGCTTCGGCGTGGCGGGCTCCGGCCTCGGTGGCTCCCTCGCCGACGACCTCACCGGCATCGACGATGACGGCCCCGACGGTGGGCTTGGGGTAGGCACGGCCACCCGCGGCGGTCGCGAGCTCGACGGAACGGCGGAGCGTCACGCGAGCGCTTGTACCAGCCGGCGGTAGGCCCGCGGCAGGTCTTCCCGCGCGAAGATCGGCTCGCCGGCGACGAGCACGGTCGCCCCGGCGCGGTGCAGGGCACCGGCGTTCTCGTAGCTCGCGTCCTCCACCTCGATCGCGACGCCTGCCGGAAGCGCCGCCCTGAGGGCCACGAGGCGCTCGTCGGGCGGGCCGGCGACAAAGACGAGGTCGATGCCCTCCGCAGCAGCGGCCGCAACGTCAGCGACGCGGTCGTCCGGGCCCAGCGCGAGCCCGACCTGCAGGCCGAGCTCCCGGACGACGGACGCATCTCCCGCCGCCGTGAGCGGGAGCGTGATGCTGTCGGCACCGGCCGCCGCGAGCAGGTGCGCGCGGCCGGCGCGCGAGACGACGACGTCGACCGCCCCCTCGTAGCGGTGGACGAGCGGCGCGAGCGCGCCGACGAGCTCCGGGTCGTCCTCGAAATGGAAGATCCGCGCCCCGGTGCGCAGGAGCGCCTCGACCTGCGACGCGCGCAGCGCCGGGTCCGCGGCCGTCACCGCGGCCGCGATCTCGACCGTCCTGATCCACTCCCGCCAGCCCATCCGAGCCCTGATTCTCCGCGACCGTGGGCAGCTTGTCCATCCCGGTTACGCTCCCGGTGTGCAACCGCGGTTCCGATCGGGTGAGGTGGTGATCGTCGCGGGCTCCACGGTCGAGGGAGTCGTCGAGGACGTGGCCGGCCCGACCGACGACGGGACGGGCTGGACCGTGCTCGTCGCGCTCGAGACGACGCCCTACGGGGATCCGCTCTCGCTCTTCGCCGAAGAGGATCTCGAGCCGACCGGCCTGCTCGAGGACGACGACGGGAACCGCCTCTCGATCGCGGCGCTGCCGGAGCCCGAGGAGCGCTCGACGCAGATCGAGCTGCACATCGCGACCGACATCGTCGACGGGATCGAAGCGGCCCGCGTCGCCGAGACGATCGAGCGCGACCTGGTCGAGCTGCTCGGCGGCGGCACGGTCGGGATCGAGGCCACCCGCCATTGGAGCGAGCCATACCTCTACGAGCTCGACGTCATCGCGGTTCCGCAGGCGGACGCCGTCGGCGGCCTCCGCGAGCTCGTGGCCGAGGGTGGCGACGGCTGGCTCTCATGCCGCGACGACGGCTGGCGGGTCGATCTCTGGTGGCATGCCGCCGACGACGAGGCGGTGTTCCTCACGCCCGAGATCCGCGGCGTCGAGATCGCCTACCGCCCCTGGGAGAGCCCGCTGCGACGGCCGAAGGACGAACGCCCCCTCGTCTCGGTCGTGGTCTCCGATCTAGGGGACGCGCAGTCGCGCGACGAAGAAGCCTGACGTCCCGTGCCGGTGCGGCGTCGTCAGCAGGAACTCCGGCCGCTTCGGATGCACGAACGCGGGCCACTCAGCGCCGAGCGGCTCCGGCTCCAGCCCTGACGCGTCGACGACGGCTTCGTTCTCGTCCGCGTTGAGCGTGCAGACCGAGTAGACGACGACCCCGCCCGGCCGCGTGCGGGCAGCGGCTGCCTGGAGCAGCTCGAGCTGGAGCTCGGCGAGCGGCTTCGCGTGCCAGCGCAGATCGGGGCGGCGCGAGAGGACGCCGAGGCCCGAGCACGGTGCGTCGACGAGGGCGCGGTCGAACCCGCCGGCCTCGAGCGCGCGGAGGTCCGTGTTGACCACCGTGACGTTCGTCGCGCCGAGCCGGCGCAGGTTCTCGTCGAGCTCGCGGGCGCGGCCGTCGTTCACCTCGACCGCGGTCACCGCGCCCCGCAGCATCGAGGTCTTCCCGCCGGGAGCGGCGCAGGCGTCGAGCACGCGCTCGCCGTCCTGCGAGCCGACGACGAGCCCGGCGAGCTGCGAGCCACGGCTCTGAGGCCAGATGCGCCCCGCCGCCAGAGCGTCCTGGTCGACGCGGTCGACCCGGTAGGCGCCCGGGATGTCGGTATGCTCCCCGACCGGCTCGGCCGAGCGGACGACGAGCTCGCCCGGCTCGTTCTGGGCGCGCATCAGCTCGAGCGCCTCCTCGAGCCCCCAGTCGCGCGTCCAGACCTCGGCGATCCAGTCGGGGTAGGAGTGCTTGAGCGCGCCTTCGGGCAACGACGCGACGAGCCCGCGGAAGCTCTGCGCGAGCCTACGGACCACCGCGTTGGTGAACGCCGTCGCCCGCTCGAGCCGCGCCGCACGGACGAGCTCGACGGCGTCGTCGGCGATCGCGTGCGCCGGGGTGTCGCCCCAGCCGAGCTCGTAGGCCGCGATCCGCAGCGCGGCGCGCACCGGCGGGTCGAGTTTGCGCAACGGCCGCTTGCCGATGCTCTCGATGCCGCAGTCGATCGTGCGGCAGCGCTGGACGGTGCCGTAGGCGATCCGCTGCGCGAGCGCGCGGTCGCGGCCATCGAGCGTCTTCGCCTCGGCGGCGAAGACGCGATCGGCGTACGCCTCGTCCTCGAAGACGCGGCGGACGACCGTGAACGCCACCCTCCGCGCGGGGGCGATCACCGGATGCCGCGCCTGAACTCGGCGTACGGCATCGGGCGCTTGCCCTCGGGCTGGACGACGACGGGGACGAAGGCGCCGTCGTCGAGCCGCGCCTCCCAGACGGTGACCCGGCGGCCGTAGAGCTCCGTCCAGGCACCGATGTGCGGCGATAGCGCCCGCACCCGCCGCCAGGCATCGAGCGGATCGTCGAGGTCGAGCCGGCGATCGTCGGGCGCGATCTTCTCGGCGTAGGTCAACCCCACCTCGGCCTGCGGCTCGAAGACGGGTGCGGGCAGCACGCGGTCGAGGAGCCGCGCGGCGACCTCGGCCGCCTGGGCGAAGATCGCGCCGGCGTCGTCCTCGGTCTCGATCGGGAACGCCTCCTGGGCCGCGATCGGGCCCGCGTCGAGCGCCGCAACGGTCTCGTGGATCGTCACGCCGGTCTCGGTATCGCCGGCGAGGATCGCGCGCTCGACGGGCGCCGCTCCGCGCCAGCGGGGCAGGAGCGACGGGTGGACGTTGAGCCAGAGCGCCTGCTCGAGCAGGCTCGACGGGATCAGGAGGCCGTAGGCGCAGACGACGATCGCGTCGACGGGGTCGGGCGGCAGCTCGGGCCGCTCGGGCTGATGCACGGCGATGCCGAGACGCTCCGCCGCCTCCTTCGCCGGCGGCGCCGCCAGCTTACGGCCACGGCCGCGCGGCGCGTCGGGACGCGTGAGCAGGTAGACGACCTCGTGGTTCGCAGCCAGGCGCTCGAGGACGTCGGCGCCGATCGGAGCCGTCGCCGCGACGGCGAGGCGCATTACCGGAGGACGGGCTGCGGCCGCAGGATGCCCAGCGCCTCGCGGCGGTGGGCATCGTCGGTGCGGTCGATGATCAGGACGCCGTCGAGGTGGTCGAGCTCGTGCTGCACGACGCGGGCGCCGAGCCCTTCGAGCTCGTAGCGGACGTCGTCGCCGTTCGGATCCTTGCCCTCGAGCACGACCTGCGTGGAGCGGTCGACCGGGACGCGGACACCCTGGAGCGAGAGGCAGCCCTCCTCGTCGGACGCCGTCTCCTTCGAGCTCTCGACGAGCACCGGGTTGACGATCGCGCGCGGGCCGTCCTCCTCCTCGACCTCGAAGACGAAGAGCCGCTGGAGCACGCCGACCTGGGTGGCGGCGAGGCCGACACCCTGCGCATCGGCCATCAGGTTCTGCATCCGCTCGACGAGCTGGACGAGGAAGTCGTCGAACTCCGTGACCTCGCGCGCCTTCATCCGCAGCGCGACGTCCGGGTACTGCCGGATCTGCGACAGCGCGAGGCGGCGCATCTGGTCGCGCTCGGCCTCGCGGAGCTCCTCGAGCTCCTCCGGGGTCGGCTCGTGATCGTGGCCGTGGTCATGACCGTGGTGGTCATGGTCA
>CAIYXH010000187.1 GCA_903930195.1 uncultured Actinomycetes bacterium
GCGTCGTCGCCTCCGACGGCATCGGCTCGTACGGCTCGCTCGGCCTCGACTACAAGCGCCGGCTGCTGGCGCTCGACGGTGTCGTCTCTCTCTGACGACCTCCGCGACGAGCTCGCCCGGGCCGGGAGCAGTCGCCGCTGCTGCCGGCTCGCCGAGCTCTCGGCGCTCTTCCACGTCGCCGGCTCCTGGCACTTGCGTGGGCAAGGCGAGGTGGCGGTGGAGCTCGACCTCGGCAGCGTCGCCTCGGCACGCCGCGCGTTCCGGCTCCTGCGCGAGTCGGGCATCGCCTCCGAGATCCGCACGTATCCCCAGCATGCGTTCCGGCGCCCGACGCGCTACCAGCTGCACGCCTCGCTCGACCAGCGCACGCGTGACGTGCTGCGTGAGGCCGGGGTGCTCTCGGCGAGCGGCGCGCCGCTCGAGGCGCCATCGAAGCGCGTCGTCGGCCGGTCGTGCTGCCGCGGGGCGTATCTGCGCGGTGCGCTCCTCGGTGCTGCCAGCGTGTCAGGGCCAAAAGCGGCCCAACTCGAGCTCAGGCCAGGCAGTGTCGAGGGGGCTGCGGTTCTGCTCGAGATCGGCGCCCAGGAGGGCATCGAGCTCCGGCGCACGGAGCGGAGGGGAACGGTGGTCGTCTATCTGCGTGGCCGGGAGGCCATCGCCGACCTGCTGGCCGTCGCCGGCGCGAGCGATGCGGCTTTGCGGCTCGACGAGCAGGCCGTCGTCGCCGGCACGAGCGCCGATGCGAACCGCCTTGCGAACGCCGACGAGGCGAACGTCCGTCGCACGGTCGCCGCAGCACGCGTGCAGCTCGACGCGATCGCGGCCGTGGGGCTCGACAACCTTCCGCCCGGCCTCCGCGAGGTCGCCGAGCTGCGGCTCGCGCATCCCGAGGACTCGCTTGCCGAGCTTGCCGCGCGCTGCGACCCGCCGCGGGCGAAAGCGTCGGTGCAGCACCGCCTCGCGGCGATCAAGCGGCTCGCTGACGACTGACGGGAGACGGAGGGAGGTCTCCGAGGAGGAATCCCTCCCTCCGTGTGGCCACGCCGACGCGGTGGTGACAGCCGGGGTCTGGACCGTCACCTGCGCTGCCGCGGCTCTCCCGGGCGCGAGTATGCAAGATCGGCGACACGGTTTCCAGTAGGGCTACCTGCGGTAGCGTTGAGAGCGTGAGCGAGAGGTTCGAGGAGCTGCGGGGGAAGCTCGCCGAGATCAACGATCTCGGTCGCGCTGCGGCGATCCTCGCCTGGGACCAGCAGGTGAAGATGCCGCCGAAGGGCGCGCCGGCCCGGGCCGAGCAGCTCGCGACGATCGGCCGGATCGCGCACACGAAGTTCACCGACCCGGAGATCGGCCGCCTGCTCGACGACCTCGCGCCGTTCGAGGACGCGCACGACTACGACTCGTTCGAGGCGAGCCTGATCCGCGTCACGCGCAAGGACTGGGAGAAGTCGCGCAAGGTGCCGACAGAGCTACGCGTCGAGATGTCGCGCTCGTCGTCGCTCGCGATCCCGGTGTGGGTCGAGGCGCGCAAGAACAACGACTTCGCCGCGTTCCTGCCGGCGCTGCGCCAGAACCTCGACCTGCGCAAGCGCTACATCGAGTGCTTCGACGGGTTCGACGAGCCCTACGACGTGGTGCTCGACGACTACGAGCGCGGGATGAAGACCGCCGAGGTGCGGCAGATCTTCGACTACCTCAAGGAGCATCAGGCCCCGCTCGTCAAGGAGGTCGCGGCGACGACGGGCGGCCCGCAGCCGACGCGTGGGCGCCACTTCGACCTCGACAAGCAGAAGCAGTTCGAGCTCGAGGTGATCGGGCGGTTCGGCTACGACGACCAGGCCTGGCGCCTCGACCCGACCGTGCATCCGTTCGCGACCGGGGGCGGCATCGACGACATCCGGCTCA
>CAIYXH010000188.1 GCA_903930195.1 uncultured Actinomycetes bacterium
CGGCCTCGCCGGGGCGGATCTCGAGGGTGCCGCCCTCGTGCTCGACGACGACCAAGCCGCGGAGGACGAGCGTGTACTCGTCGAACGCCGGCATCTGTTTCGGCTCCTCCCAGCCCGAGGGGCTCGTCATCTTGGCGATGCTGACGGCTGTATCCCCGCTGTTGACACGGCCGACGTACTCCTCGATCCGCTTCGGCAGGTTCCCGGCCGACTCGATCACGGTCGGGGTGGCGATCTTCGTGGGCATCTACATCCTCTCCGGCGCGTCGACGCCGACGAGGTCGAGGCACCGGGCGATGACGCCCTGCGCGGCCCGGCAGAGCTCGAGCCGGAACGCCTCGTTGTCGGAGCCGATCACCTTGCAGTCGTGGTAGAAGCGGTGGAAGTCGTCGGCGACCTCGATCGCGTAGGTCGGGATCCGCTGCGGCGCGCGACGTTCTGCCGCCTCCTGCGCGACCTGCGGGAAGTCGGCGAGGCGCTTGATCAGCTCCCGCTCGGGCGACATGAGCCCTGCCTCGCCGCTCGGCGCGGCCGCAGGCGTCTCCTCGGCGCTGCGGAGAATGCTCGCGATCCGTGCGTGCGCGTACTGGACGTAGTAGACCGGATTCTTCTGCGACGCCTCCGAGGCGAGATCGACGTCGATCTCGATCGCCTGGTCGGGACCGCGGTTGACCAAGTACCACCGCGCCGCATCGACGCCGATCTCGTCCATGAACTCGTCCAGGAAGACGACGTCGCCACGGCGCTTGGACATCTTCGCCTGCTCGCCGCCCTTCATCAGGTGGACGAGCTGGTAGAGCAGGATCTCGACGCGGTCTTCCCCGTACCCCATCATCGAGGCAAGCGCGCGCAGCCGCCCCATGTAGCCGTGGTGATCGGCGCCGAGCACGTAGAGCGCGCGATCGAACCGCTCGAGCTTGTGGCGCATGTACGCAGCGTCGGCCGCGAAGTAGAGATGCGATCCGTCCGACGACCGAACGAGAGGACGATCCTTGTCGTCACCGTGGGCGGTCGTTCGCGCCCACAGCGTTCCCTCGGCCTCGTAGGTCTCGAGCTGCGCGAGCGCGGCCGGGATCTCGGGGACGAGATCGACCTCGCGCATGAAGGAATCGAACGGGACGCGGAAGCGGTCGAGGGTTGCCACGATCTGGTCGAGCATCGCCGGAACAGGGTCGCCCGGGACCGCGGCGAGGTCGCGGATGTAGTCGCCGTGGTAGCCGTCCTCAGGCGGGTCTTCGCCCCGCCGAACCGCGTCGACGGAGGCGCGAAAACGATCCATCTGCGCGCCGGCGTCGTTCCAGTAGTACTCCCGCTCGACCTCGTGGCCGCCGAAGGCCAGGAGGCGCGCGATCGAGTCGCCGAGAGCGCCGTTCCGGGCGGAGGCGACGGTGATCGGCCCCGTCGGGTTCGCGGAGACGAGCTCGACCTGGATCCGCTCCGGGGCGGAGGCCCAGCCGCCGCCGTAGCCCTCCCCCATCTCACCGAGCACCTCTTCGAGGAACGCATCGGTGACCGTGAGGTTGAGGAAGCCTGGGCCCGCTACGTCGGCCGAGACGACCTCCGACAGCTCGCGCACGCGCCCGGCAAGCTCCTCCGCAACCTCGCGCGGGTTGCGGCCGAGCGCCTTCGCCGTCTGCAGCGCGACGTTCGTGGCATAGTCGCCGTGCGCGGCGTCCTTCGGGCGCTCGAGCTCGACCGTCCTGCCCGCAGCCTCGCTCACGTTCGCCGTGAGCCGCGCGACCGCGTCAGCCGGCAACGTGCACCGCAGCGAAGAGCTCCTCGAGCGCCTGGAGCTCGGGCGCGGTCCCGATCGCGATCACGACATCGCCGACTGCGAAGCGCGAATCCGGGCTTGGCGTGACCTCGAAGGTCTGATCGTGCCGGCGGATCGCGATGACGACCGCGCCGGTCGTCGCCCGGATGCGAAGCTCGCGGATCGACTGTCCCACCGCGGCGCACCCCTCCGGCACCTCGATCTCCTCGAACCGGAGGTCGGGCCCGGCCTGCCCGGAGACGAGTTCCAGGAAGGCGGCGATCTGCGGCTTGAGCGCCAGCTTCGCCATCTCGACGCCTGCCGCCGAGTACGGCTGCACCACACGGTTCGCCCCGGCATGCGTGAGCTTCCGTTCGGCCTCCTTGTCGGATGCGCGCGCGACGATCGTCAGGTCGGGCCTGCGGGCGCGCGCCGACGAGGTGATGTAGACGTTCTCGGCGTCGGAGTCGGCCGAGGCGATCAGGCCGCGCGCACGGGCGAGCCCGGCGCGATCGAGCACCTCGTCCTCCGACGCGCGCCCCTGGACGAAGAGGACACCTGCGTCACGCGCGGGCGCAAGGACATCGGCGTTGACCTCGATCACGACGAACGGGTCGCCGGACGCCTGGAACTCCTCGGCCGCGCGCCGTCCAACCCGGCCGTAGCCGCAGATGATGAAGTGGTCTTCGAGTCCGTCGATCATGCGCTCCCGCCGTTTCGCCCGTCGTGCATCACCCGCGACCTCGCGCGCGATCGTCTCGACCGCCTGGGCGGCGAGGTAGCCGAAGATTGCCACGCCGGCGATGGCCAGCGCGATGGTGAGGAGCTCGCCCGACCAGCCATGCGGCGCCGAGTCGAGGCCGGTCAGCGTCGTCGTGATCGCCGCCCGATCGCGCACGAGCTCGACGAGGAGTCGACGCTGCTCGGGTGCCGGGGTCACCGCACTAGTATGTGGTGGATGAGTGGCGACCGTGAGCGCAAGTTCAACCTCCAGGTCGACTCGGAGCATCTGGCCGGCACCTACGCGAACTTCGCGAACGTCAGCTTCTCCGAGT
The DNA here is from genome assembly GCA_903930195.1 of uncultured Actinomycetes bacterium. Lineage (GTDB taxonomy): Bacteria > Actinomycetota > Thermoleophilia > Gaiellales > Gaiellaceae > PALSA-600. The sequence goes on from CAIYXH010000188.1 coordinate 2,809, forward strand.
ACGAGTTCACCATCACCTTCGCGCGCATCGATCATGAGGCGAAGAGCGAGCAGGACGTGCCCGGTGTGGTCGTCTCCCGCGTGAACATGTCGCAGCAGTTCACGAAGGAGCTGATCGACGCGCTGAACGACAGCTGGTCGAAGTACTCGACGATCAAGGGGATCAAAGACCTCCCCGAGACGCCCGAGACGCCGCCCCGCGACGTCTGACCGTCCGCCCGCCGCTCCCGTGAAGGTCGCCGTCCTCTCCGACGTCCATGCGAACCTGCATGCGCTCAACGCCGTGCTCGCGGAGATCGATGTCGAAAAGCCCGACGAGATCTGGTGCCTCGGCGACGTCGTCGGCTACGGCCCGCAGCCGAACCGCTGCTGCTTCCTGGTCGCACAGCGCACAGCCGTCTGCCTGAGCGGGAACCACGACCTTGCCGTCGTCGAGAAGCTCGACATCGACGACTTCAACGGCGACGCCGCCGAAGCGGTGCGCTGGACGCAGCGCGCGCTCGACGAGCACACGCGCACCTACCTCGAGGGCCTGACCCCCTTTTCGAAGCACGAGGGCGTGGCGCTCTACCACGGCAGCCCGCTCGATCCGGTCTGGGACTATGTCCTCACGGAGTCGGCCGCCGAAGCCGCGTTCCGCTTCACGAGCGAGCCGCTGCTCCTCGTCGGGCACAGCCATGTCCCGCTCGCGCTCTCGTTCGACGGCCGTGCGCTCACCGGTGGCATCGCCTCAGCGGGCGTCGAACAGGAGCTCGGAGGCCGTCGCTGGCTCCTGAATCCCGGCTCCGTCGGACAGCCGCGCGGCAACGACCCACGGGCGGCGTGGCTGCTGCTCGATCTCGAGGCGCAGACGGCTTCGTTCCGCCGCACGGAGTACGACGTCGAGGCGACGCAGCGCGAGATCCGCGAGGCGGGGCTGCCGGAGTCGCTCGCCGCCCGGCTTGCCGCGGGTCAGTAGCCCGAGACAGGACTGGCCCCCGTGCGCCGGGGACAGTCCCTGGGCGTCAGTCCTCGAAGAGGCGCAGGTCGCGGCCCGTCATCGTCCGGGGCTGCTCGATCCCGAGGAGCCCGAGGACGGTGGGTGCGAGATCGGCAAGCTCCCCGCCCTCGCGGAGCGGCGCGTCGGGTGCCGTGACGACAAGCGGGACGACGTTCGTCGTGTGCGCGGTGTGCGGTGAGACGCCGTCGGGCTCGAGCAGCTGCTCCGCGTTCCCATGATCGGCCGTGACGAGGCACACGCCGCCGAGCTCCTCGACACGGTCGACGACGAGGCCCAGACAGCGATCGGCCTCTTCGACCGCCGCGACGACCGCAGGGATCACCCCTGAGTGCCCGACCATGTCGGGATTCGCAAAGTTGACGACCAGGAAGCGGTCGTCGGGCCCCAGCGTGTTCACGACCTCGGCCGCGATGCCCGCAGCCGACATCTCGGGCTTGCGGTCGTAGCTCGGCACGTCGCGCGGGCTCGGCACGAGGATCCGCCGCTCGCCGGGCCACGGCTCCTCACGCCCCCCGTTGAAGAAGTAGGTCACGTGCGCGTACTTCTCGGTCTCGGCGGCGTGCACCTGACCGCCGCCCGCGCCGGCGACGGTCTCGGCCAGCGTGTCGGCGATCGTCTGCTCGGCGAAGACGACCGGGACGTCCGCGAAGTCACTGCTGTAGCGCGTCAGCGTCGTCACGTCGATCCCGGCCTCGACGAGGCGCTGCGTCAGCTGACGGGCGCGATCGGGACGGAAGTTGAAGAAGACGACCGTGTCGCCGGGGCCGATCCCGGGCGTGCCGTTGGCGATCAGCGGCTCGATGAACTCGTCGGTCACGCCGTCGTCGTAGCTCGCCTGGACGGCGGCGAGGACGTCGTCTGTGTGGCCGCCCTTGCGGTCGACGATCGCGTCGAAGGCGCGCTGCGTCCGCTCCCAGCGCTCGTCGCGATCCATCGCGTAGTAGCGGCCGACAACGGTCGCGATGCGATCGAGCGGCAGCTCCTCGAGATCGCGGAGCGCCGCGTGGGGCGAGACGTCCCGGCCGTCGGTGAACGCGTGGATCCACGTCTTCTCAGGCGCGAGCTCGAGCAGCGCCTTCAGGTGCTCGATGTGCGAATGGACGCCGCCGTGGGAGACGAGGCCGAGCAGATGGACGCGCTGGCCGCGGTCGAACGCGCGCCGCAGCGTCTCGTTCCGTAGGAGCGACCCGTCCTCGATCGCCTTGTTCACGCGCATCAGATCCTGGTACAGCCGCCGGCCCGAGCCGATCGTGAGATGGCCGACCTCCGAGTTCCCCATCTGGCCGGGCGGCAGGCCTGCGGCCTCGCCGGACGCTTCGAGCACCGTGTGCGGGTACTCGTCCCAGAGACGGTCGAAGACCGGCGTGGACGCGAGCGAGATCGCGTTACCGGGACCGGGCGGCGCGATGCCCCACCCGTCGAGGACGATGAGCGCTACGAGTGGGAAGCTTCGCGACAAATCGTTGCGAACGATTCCACGTCGAGCGACGCTCCGCCGACGAGGGCACCGTCGACGTCGGGCTGCGACGAGAGCTCGGCGGCGTTGTCGGGCTTGACCGAGCCGCCGTAGAGCACCGGCACGTCCAGCACCGACTTGCAGATCGCGTGTGCCTCCTGCGCCATCTCGGGCGTCGCGGTCTTGCCGGTGCCGATCGCCCAGACAGGCTCGTAGGCGAGGATCAGATCGTCGGTCTCGGCGACGCCCGCGGCGATCGCGCCGACCTGGCGGCGCAGGACGGCCTCGGTCTGGCCCGCCTCGCGCTCCGACGCGGTCTCGCCGACACAGGCGATCACCTGCAGGCCGCGGGCAAGAGCGGCGTTCGTGCGCAGGACGACCGTCTCGTCGGTCTCGCCGAAGAGCTGGCGGCGCTCCGAGTGGCCGACAAGCGTGCCGTACACGCCGAGCTCGCGTAGCATCGGTGCAGAGACCTCGCCGGTGAAGGCGCCCGTCTCCTCCCAGTGGCAGCTCTGCCCGAAGACACCGATCTCGGTCATCGAGAGCGTCTGCACGGCAGCGGCGAGCGAGACGTACGGCGGGCAGACGACCACATCGACGGTGCCGATGTCGGCCTCACGCAGCCCGCGGCAGAAGTCTGCGGCCTCCTCCGGCCCCTTGAACATCTTCCAGTTGCCGGCGATCAGCACGACAGCTCCTTAGACGGAGGGAATGGCAGCCACGCCGGGGAGCTCTTTGCCCTCGAGCAGCTCGAGCGACGCGCCGCCTCCCGTGGAGATCCACGAGATCTTGTCGGCGACGCCCGCCTCGTAGATCGCGCGCACCGAGTCGCCGCCGCCGACGATCGTGAGACCGTCGCTGTCGGCAACCGCCTGGGCGACCGCGAAGGTGCCCTCGGCGAACTTCGGCCACTCGAACACGCCCATCGGGCCGTTCCAGAAGACCGTCTTCGCACCCGCGATGATCGAGGCGAACTCCCGCTGTGTCTCGGGGCCGACGTCGAGGCCGAGCCATCCCTCCGGCGCGTCGTCGTACGGCGCGATCTTCGACTCGGCGTCCCGCGCGAAGGAGTCCGCCGCGACGACGTCCTTCGGCAGCACCACGTCGAAGGTGAACGGGTTCGAGGCGCGGACGTCCTCGGCCATCTTGCCGCCGATCAGCACGCTGTCGGCACGCGAGCCCAGGTTCTGGAGCACCGCGACCTTGTCGTCGACCTTGGCGCCGCCGGAGATGATCACGAACGGCCGCTCGACCTCACCGAGCAGCCGGCCGAGGTTCTCGAGCTCGGCGAGCAGCAGCAGCCCCGCGTAGGCCGGCAGCAGCTGCGCGACGCCCTCCGTGGAGGAGTGCGCGCGGTGGGCCGAGCCGAAGGCGTCGTTGACGTAGATGTCGGCGCCCTCGGCGAGCTCCGCGGCGAAGCCAGCGTCGTTCTTCGTCTCGCCTTCGTTGAAGCGCGTGTTCTCGAGCACCTTCACGCGCTCGTCGCCGATCAGGTTCGCGATGTAGGCGCGCACCGGCTCGATCGAGTACTTCGCGCGATCCTCGTCGGTCTTCGGCCGGCCGAGATGCGAGCAGACGCGAACCTCGGCTGCGCCGCGCTCGAGCAGAAGCTCGAGCGTGGGCAGCGAGGCGCGAATGCGGGCGTCGTCGGCGACCTTGCCGTCCTCGAGCGGGACGTTCAGGTCGGCACGAACGAGAACGACCTTGCCGGAGACGTCGGCGTCCCGGACGGAGCGCGGCATCCTCATGCGACTAGGAGATCTTCTGGACGAGGTCGACGAGGCGGGACGAGTAGCCCCACTCGTTGTCGTACCAGCCGAAGACCTTGACGGTGTTGCCGCTCGTCATGGTGAGCTTCGAGTCGAAGACGCACGAGTACTGCGACTGGTTGATGTCCGTCGAGACGAGCGGATCGTCCGAGAACTGCAGGATCCCCTTGAGCGGGCCGGACTCGGCCGCGGCCTTGTAGGCCTCGACGACCTCGTCGACCGTCAACTCGCGCGAGACGGTCGCGGAGAGGTCGGTCAGCGAGCCGGTCGGCACAGGAGCGCGAACGGCCACGCCGTCGAGCTTGCCCTTGAGCTGCGGCAGCACCTCTCCGATCGCCTTGGCGGCTCCGGTCGAGGTCGGGACGAGGTTGATCGCGGCCGCGCGCGCCCGACGGAGGTCGGAGTGCGGCGCGTCCTGCAGGTTCTGATCCTGCGTGTAGGCGTGGATCGTCGTCATGAAGCCGCGCTCGATCGTCGCGAGCTCGTCGAGCACCTTCGCGAGCGGGCCGAGGCAGTTCGTGGTGCACGAGGCGTTGGAGATGATGTGGTGCGCGTCCCGGTCGTACTTGTCGTCGTTGACGCCGAGGACGATCGTGATGTCCGGATCGGTCGCGGGCGCCGAGACGATGACCTTCTTCGCGCCGGCATCGAGATGCTTCTGCGCGCCATCGCGCTTCGTGAAGAAGCCGGTCGACTCGATCACCACGTCGACGCCGAGGTCACCCCAGCCGAGGTCGGACGGGTCGCGCTGCGCGAGGAGCTTGATCTCCTGGCCGCCGGCCTTGATCACTCCACCCTCGAGCGAGACGCCGCCCTCGAGCGGGCCGAGCAGGGAGTCGAACCTGAGGAGATGCGCCATGGTGGCCGCGTCGCCGAGATCGTTTGCTGCGACGATCTCGAAATCTGCATTCCGCTCGAGTGCAGCGCGGAAGAAATTGCGGCCGATGCGGCCGAACCCATTGATGCCCACACGTGTCTTAGCCATGCGAAGACTCTAACGGGGCTTCAGCGACGCGGCCGGGACAACATCGCCGCAAATGGCACTAACGCTCACGACGCGGCGATGCCGTAGATGTCGGCGAGCTTGGCGCGGAGATAGGCGACGTAGGGCGCCGGATCGATGGTGCTCGTGCCGATCGCCTTCTCGAGCGTCTCACCTGCGGTGAAGCAGCGGCCGTAGCGGTGCAGGTGCTCGCCGAGCCACTCGCGGAGCGGGCCGAACTCGCCCTCGCGGAAGCCGTCGGTGAGGTTCGGCAGGTCGGACGTGATCTTCTGCCAGAGCTGCGCCGAGATCAGGTTCCCGAGCGCGTAGGTCGGGAAGTAGCCGATCGACCCCCCGGCCCAATGGGTGTCCTGGAGCACGCCGTTCGTGTCGTCCGGCACCTCGATTCCGAGGAGAGCCCACATCCGGCTGTTCCACTCCTCCGGGAGCTGCTCGAGCGGGAACGAGCCCGCGAGGAGCTCCTGCTCGAGCTCGAAGCGGAGGATGATGTGGAGGTTGTAGGTCGCCTCGTCGGCCTCGACCCGGATCAGCGATGGCTCGACCGCGTTGATCTCGCGGTACCAGCCCTCGGCGTCGAGCCCTGCGAGCGCCTCGGGATGCAGCTCCTGGAGCCGCGGGAAGAAGTGCTGCCAGAAGGGCCGCGAGCGCCCGACGAGGTTCTCCCACATCCGGCTCTGCGACTCGTGCAGGCCGAGCGAGGTGCCGCGCGCGAGCGGGCTGCGCTCGAGCGAGCGGTCGACCTGGTGCTCGTAGAGGCCGTGCCCGAACTCGTGCATCGTCCCGAAGAGACCGCCGAGATGCTCCGTGAAATAGCGCGTCGTGAGCCGGATGTCGTCGATGCCGCCCCCGGTCGCGAACGGATGCAC
>CAIYXH010000189.1 GCA_903930195.1 uncultured Actinomycetes bacterium
GATCATGTCGGCGATGTAGGCGTCGGACATGCAGGTCGCTGTGGCCTGGAGCGCGACGAACGACGGCGCCCGGAACTTGACCCGCCACGGCTTTGCCCCGCCGTCGGAGACCACGTAACAGCCGAGCTCGCCCCGGGGCGACTCGATGGTGACGTAGACCTCGCCCTCGGGGACGCGGTAGCCCTCGGTGACGATCTTGAAGTGGTGGATGAGCGACTCCATCGAGGTGTGGAGCTCCTCGCGCGGCGGCAGCACCACCTTGCGGTCGTCCGCGATCCACGGCGCGCCGTCCTCCATCGCCTCGAGCTGGTCGAGGCACTGGCGACGATCTTCACCGACTCGCGCATCTCCTCCATGTGGACGCGGTAGCGGGCGTAGACGTCGCCCTCCTCGTAGACGGGCACGTCGAAGGTGCACTCGCCGTAGGAGAGGTACGGCTGGGCCTTGCGCAGGTCCCAGTCGACGCCGGAGGCGCGCAGCACGGGGCCCGACTGCCCGAGCGCGATCGCGTCGTCGGCCGAGAGGAGCCCGACCCCGACCGTCCGCTCGAGCCAGATCTGGTTCTTGTCGACGAGCGCCTCGTACTCGTCGACGGCCTTCGGCATCCACTCGACGAACCTGCGGGCGTCGGGATAGAACCCGCGCGGAATGTCCTCGGCGAGGCCGCCCGCCTGGAAGTACCGCGTATGCATGCGCGTGCCGCAGACCATCTCGGAGAGATCGAGGATCTGCTCGCGCTCGCGGAAGCAGTACCAGAACATCGAAATCGCGCCCAGCTCGAGCGCCGCCGTCCCGAGCCAGACCAGATGGGAGTGGATCCGGTTCAGCTCGCAGAGGAGCGTCCGCATCCACGACGCCTTGGCCGGAGTCTCGAGGCCGAGCAGCTTCTCGATCGCGAGGACGAAGACGAGCTCGTTCGTCTGGAACGAGACGTAGTCGATCCGCTCCGGGTAGGTGATGCCCTTCCACCAGGTCTTGTGCTCCATGTTCTTCTCGAAGCCGGTGTGGAGATAGCCGACCACTGCTTCGAGCCCGACGACGTCCTCGCCGTAGAGGTCGACGATCAGCCGGAGCACGCCGTGGGTCGACGGATGGTTCGGCCCGAAGTTGACCTGCATGATGTCGCCGGTCTTGCGCAGCTCCTCCGGAACCGTTAGCAGGGTCGGGATCGGATGCGGAATCCGCGAGCCCTCGTAGATCGGCTTCTTGGACGTGCGCTCGGGTGCGACGGCCACTGTTACTCCGCCTCCGAGAAGCGGACGGGCTCGCCGCCGAGGGGATAGTCCTTGCGCAGCGGGTGGCCTTCCCAGTCGTCGTCCATCAGCAGGCGCTTCAGGTTCGGATGGCCGGCGAACTCGATCCCGAGCATGTCCCACGCCTCGCGCTCGTGCCAGTCGGCCGTCGGCCAGACCTCGATCACGGTGGGCACGGGCTCGCCCTCGTCGACCCAGACCTGCACGCGCAGGCGTCGCGGCGTCGCGTCCATCGCGAGCAGGTGGAGGTTGACGGCGAATCGCTTCGGCTTCGGCTCGGGGCGCTGCTGGAAGCCCTGGCTGCTCTGGTCCATCGCGCGGTTCAGGTCGCGACCCGCTGCGCTGCCGAAGTAGCCGCCGACGCCGCTCCCGCCCCAGCCGAGGTAGTCGGCTGCCGACAGGTCGGAGAGGAAGGTGAAGCCGTGGGCGTCGCGCAGGTGCAGCGCGGCCTCGGCGAGGCGCGCCGGATCGACGACGAGCGTGGTCTCGCCGTGCGCTTCCTTCGTCGAGACGAGGCCGGGGACGCCCGCGAAGCTCATCAGGGAGCCACCGTCCGCATCTCGTACGCGGGCGGGATGCCGGCCTGGACGGCCTCGTGCAGGCGAACGATGCCCTCCATCAGCTGCTCCGGCCGCGGCGGACAGCCGGGGACATAGACGTCGACCGGGACGAGCTTGTCGACCGACTGGACGATCGCGTAGTTGTTGAACATCCCGCCGGAGCTCGCGCAGGCGCCCATCGCGATCACCCACTTCGGCTCGAGCATCTGGTCGTAGATCTGGCGCAGCGGCGCAGCCATCTTCTGCGAGACGCGGCCCGAGATGATCAGCAGGTCGGCCTGGCGCGGCGACGACCGGAACGCCTCCATCCCGAAGCGGGCGATGTCGTAGCGCGCCGAGACGATCGACATCATCTCGATGGCGCAGCACGCGAGCCCGAAGGTGTCGGGCCACATCGACTTCGTCTGCGCCCAGGCGACCGCCTTCTCGAGCGTCGTCAGGCCGATCTCCTGCTCGAGGTTGTCGACCTCCTGCTCGAACTTGCCCGGTCCTTTCGTCGGCCAGAGCAGACGCTCGGAGTGCATCCCCATGTCGCGGAGGCGCTTGCCGTTCTCTATCGCCATTCGAGTGCTCCCTTCCGCCAGATGTAGACGTAGGCCACGAGCAGGATCACGATGAAGCAGAGGAATTCGAGGAACCCGAACCACGCGAGCTCGTGGAGGATCACGGCCAGGGGGTAGAGGAAGACGATCTCGATATCGAAGAGGATGAACAGCATGGCGGTGAGGTAGAAGCTGACCGTGAAGCGCTGCTTCTCGGGCGAACCGGTGGAGACGCCGGACTCGAACGGGATCGTGCGCGCCTTGACGGCGCGCTTCGGGCGCGTGGCGAACGCGAAGCTCGCGAACACCATCGTCGCCGGAATCGCGAGCGCGAAGAATCCGTAGATCGCGAACGGAAGCCAGTCGTTGAACAAGAAGCGTGTCTCCTCCGGTCGGGGTCCCGGCAGGGCGGAACGCTATCACTGGTCCTGCGCGGTTCGCGCCGCCTGCCGTCTTGCTCGACTCCGCACTGGGGACTCTGTAACCATGCGCGGAAGCGCGCCCCTGACGGACGTTGCCAACGGTGCAGTCGCCGGGGCTCGCGGCTCGGCGGCTGCATCCGCCGCGCTCGACCGTGGGAGCGGCAGCTACACTTCCAGCCGATGGCCACCGTCGAGACCACGCAGACCGAGATCGAGATCACCGCGCGCGCCGCGGAGAAGATCAAGGAGCTCATGGCAGCAGAGCCGGCCGGCGAGGCCGAGGTCCTGCGTGTCGCGATTCGCGGCGGCGGTTGCGGTGGCTTCGAGTACGCCCTCGGCTTCGACCACGGTGCGGTGGAGGGCGACTCCGTCGCCGAGCTCCACGGCGTCACGGTCGTGGTGGATCCGGCCAGCGCGCCGTATCTCTCGGGCGCGTCGGTCGATTTCGTCGAGTCGCTCCAGGAGTCCGGGTTCAAGATCGAGAACCCGAATGCATCGAGCTCCTGCGGGTGCGGTCACAGCTTCCAGGTCGCCGAAGACGGATCCCCCGAGGATCACGTGCACGGCGCCGGCTGCAGCCACTAACTCCGCGCCACCGACGTGAGCGCGTTGCGGGTTGCCGTCGTCGGCTCCGGTCCGGCCGGGTTCTACGCCGCTGCGCACATCCTCGCGGCCGACGAGACGGCCCTCGTCGACATCATCGAGCGGCTGCCGACTCCCTGGGGTCTCGTTCGCCTGGGCGTTGCGCCCGACCATCCCGAGATCAAGGCCGTCTCCCGCGTCTTCGAGCGCACCGCCAAGCTGCCCGGCTTCCGCTTCTTCGGGAACGTCGAGGTCGGCCGCGATGTCCTGCACGCAGACCTGACCCGCATCTACGACGCGGTCGTCTACACGGTCGGCGCGCAGACCGACCGGCGGATGGGCATCCCCGGCGAGGATCTCCCAGGCTCCTGGCCCGCCACGGCGTTTGTCGCCTGGTACAACGGCCACCCCGACTTCCAGGATCTGGACTTCGACCTCTCGCACGAGCGCGCGATCGTGGTCGGGAACGGCAACGTCGCGATGGACGTCGCGCGGATGCTCGCGCTCAGCCACGACGAGCTCTTCCCGACCGACACGACCCACGCCGCGATCGACGCGATCGTCGCCTCCGGGATCAAGGAGATCGTGATGCTCGGCCGCCGCGGCCCCGCCCAGGCGGCGTTCACGAACCCGGAGCTGAAAGAGCTCGGCGAGCTCGCCGACGCCGACGTGATCGTCGACCCCGCCGACCTCGAGCTCGACCCCGCGAGCGAGGCCTCCCTCGCCGAGGAGCGCACCGCCGCCCGGAACGTGGACCTGCTGCGCGAGTACGCCGCACGCGAGCCCGAGGGCAAGGCCCGCCGCGTCATGCTGCGCTTCTGCGCCTCGCCGGTCGAGATCCTCGGCAACGCGAAGGTCGAGGGCGTCGAGATCGTCAAGAACCGCCTCGAGGCAGACGACTCCGGCGCCGTGCGCCCTATCCCGACCGACGAGAAGGAAGTGCTCCCCGCCGGGATCGTCCTCCGCAGCGTCGGCTACCGCGGCGTGCCCATCCCCGACGTCCCCTTCGACGAGCGCGCCGGCACGATCCCGAACAGCGGTGGCCGCGTCCTCGGCGAGAGCGGTGAGCCGCTCACCGGCGTCTACTGCGCCGGCTGGATCAAGCGCGGCCCGAGCGGCGTCATCGGCAACAACAAGAAGGACGCCGCCGAGACCTGCGAGCTCCTGCTCGAGGATGCCGCCGCCGGCCGGCTCACCTCCGAGGAGGGCGACCTCGAGGATCTGCTGATCGAGCGCGGCGTCCACTTCGTCGAGCACTCCGGCTGGGAGTCGATCGACTCCCACGAGAAGGACCTCGGCGCCCCCCACGGCAAGCCGCGCGTGAAGCTCATCAGCTGGGACGAGCTCCTCGGCAAGGCTCGCCCGCAGGAGTAGCGCCCCGTAGGGACAGGGCTTCAGACCTGTCCCGGTTCCAGGCACGAATGGCGCGGCCTGGTCCTTAGACTCAATGTATGACAGACGAGCTCTGGGGCGGTGAGACGCGGAAGGCGATCGACAACTTCCCCGTCTCCGGTGAGCCGATCCCGGTTCCCGTGGCGCGCTGGCTCGGACGGATCAAGGCCGCTGCTGCGCGCGTGAACGCCGAGCTCGGGCTGCTCGATCCGGCCAAGGCCGAGAAGATCGCAGCCGCGGGCGACAGGATCGCGAACGGCGAGCTCGACGAGCAGTTCCCGATCGACGTCTTCCAGACGGGCTCCGGCACCTCCTCGAACATGAACGCGAACGAGGTCATCGCGTCGCTTGCCGGTGAAGGGGTCCACGCGAACGACGACGTCAACCTCGGCCAGTCCTCGAACGACGTCTTCCCCTCCGCCGTCCATCTCGCCGCGCTCGACGAGACGGTCAACGACCTGATCCCCGCGCTCGATGTCCTCGCCGCGTCGCTCGGCGCGAAGGCGGTGGAGTTCGCCGACGTGATCAAGTCGGGCCGCACCCACTGGATGGACGCGGTGCCCGTGACGCTCGGCCAGGAGTTCGGCGGCTACGCAGCCCAGATCCGCGAAGGCAAGGCGCGCGTCGAGTCGACACTCGAGCGGCTCGGCAAGATCCCGCTCGGCGGCACCGCCGTCGGTACCGGCCTCAACACCCATCCCGAGTTCGCAGCGCGCGTGCGCGCCCTGCTCGTCGCGGACACCGGACTCCCCGTCGGCGCTCCGGCTGACCCGTTCGAGTCGCAGGCTGCACGCGACGGGCTCGTCGAAGCGTCCGGCGCGCTCAAGGTCGTCGCTGTCTCGCTGACGAAGATCGCGAACGACCTCCGCTACCTCGGCTCCGGCCCGCGCGCCGGCCTCGCGGAGATCTTCCTGCCGGAGCTGCAGTAGGGCTCGTCGATCATGCCGGGCAAGGTCAACCCGGTCATCCCCGAGGTCGTCACGCAGGTTGCCGCCCAGGTGATCGGCAACGACGCCGCGATCGCCGTCGGCGGCATGCAGGGCCACTTCGAGTTGAACGTCTTCATCCCGCTGATGGCGCGGAACCTGCTCGAGTCGATCCGCCTGCTGGCCTCGTCGAGCCGTCTCTTCGCCGAGAAGTGCATCGACGGCATCGAGGCGAACCGCGAGGTCTGCGAGCGCTACGCCGAGCTGACGCTCTCCGCCGCGACGGCGCTCAACCCCTTCATCGGCTACGACAAGGCGAGCGAAATCGTCAAGGCGGCGTCGTCCTCGGGCCGCTCGCTCCGCGACGTCGCCCGCGAGCTGGGCGTCGACGACGCCACGCTCGACCAGGCGCTCGACTATCGCGCCATGGCCCGCCCGCACGGGTGATTGCGTAGGGACAGGTCTTCAGACCTGTCCCGGTGTCACGAGATCGTGAAACCGAGCAAGAATGTCCCGGCCGTACCGCTCAGGTTCGAGCGCTTCGCCGTGATGTTGTAGCGGGCGACCTGTGCCGGGTTCCCGACGTCTGCCTTCTTCGTGAAGGTGATCGTCACGCTCCCGGGGCCGATCACGTCGCACATGATCCGTGGCCGTTTGGGCAGGGGCACGGTGACCGTGTCACCCGTGACGGTGACGCCCTTCGCGGCGGTTCCGTTCACGAGCACCGCGCCCGCTGAACGGATCGCTGCCGGCGCGACGGCCATCTGCTTCGAGAGGTCGACCACGATCGAGCCGGTGCCGGGATACCCGCACTGCATCTCGTAGGAGAGCTTCACCGTGACGACGACCGGGCGCGCCGAGGGCGCCGTGTTCGAGAGCGTTACCGTCCCCGACTTCGCGCCGAAGGGGCTCGCCGCGACCGCCGGCGCAGCTGCGACGAGGGTGACGAGCGCACACGCGACGAGACGCCGACCCATAGGAGCGAGTGTACGCCCCCCGAATAGACCATTGCGGAGCGCCGCTCGGTGCTTCAGGATTCGACCTGGTCAGGTCAGGCGGAACGAAGGGGGAGTGTTGTGATCAAGGCATCTGCGCTCAGGCGCATTGCAGTTTTGGCTGCCGTCGGCGCGACGGCGGCGTTCGCGGCGGCGTCAAGCGGCACGGCGACCACGACGACGGCTCCGGATCTCGGCTCGCCGCCGTTCATGGCGGTCGCACCGGCGGCGACGTTCGTGGCTCAGATCTCGTCGGCAACGCCGACGTGCCCGTCGGCAACGTTCGGGACGATCGTCTGTTATTCGCCGTCGAACATCCAGCAGGCATACGACGTCCCGACGGGACACAACGCGCCGACGGGTGTGGGTCAGACGATCCTCGTGCTCGAGGCGTACGGCGATCCGACGCTCACGGCGGACGTCGCGAGCTTCGACACGCGCTTCGGCGTGCCGGCGCTCTCGTCGCTGACGGTCGTGAATGCGAGCGCGGGTGGCTCGGGTTCGGGTGCAAGTGGTGACACGTTCGGCTGGGCCGTCGAGACCGCACTCGACGTCGAGTACGCCCACGCGATGGCACCGAGCGCGGCAATCGTGGTCGGCGTCGCGGCGACGGACGACATCGACGACATCACGGCGGCTGCGCAGCAGATCATCCCGCGCTACCGCGGCTCGATCATCTCGCAGAGCTTCGGCGACGACGAGACCGACACCACGTCGTTCGCGGACTTCCGCAAGCTGCACAGCGTCTTCGACGCGGCAACTCGCGCCGGCGACACGATCCTCGCGTCGACCGGCGACTTCGGCGCAACCGACGGTGAGGACTACGCGGTCGCGGCCTATCCGGCCTCCGATCCGCTCGTCACCGCGGTCGGCGGTACCCAGGGCAACCCGTATCCGGGCGGCCTCTGGAGGTCGGGCGGCTACGGCGGCGAGTCGGTCTGGAACGAAGGCGACACGTACGACCTCGCAAGCGGCGGGGCGCCGAGCGTCTACTTCCCTGCTCCCAGCTGGGAGCAGAGCGTCACGGGCCAGCGCATGCGCACCGTGCCGGACGTGGCGTTCAACGCGGCCGACAACGGCGGCGTGCTGATCTGCGTCGAGGGGATCTTCGGCACGGTCGGCGGCACGAGCTCCGGCCCGCCGCAGTGGGCCGGGATCATCGCTCTCGCCGACGAGCTCCGCGCACGGAGCCATCGCGCGGCGCTCGGCTTCGTGACCGACAACCTCTACGCGATCGCGAGCGACCGCAGCAGCTACCGGAGCGACTTCCACGACATCACCGACGGGAACAACGCCCTCGACTCCGACATCGGCTACAGCGCCGGGCGCGGGTACGACATCCCCTCGGGTCTCGGGACGCCGGACGTCGCAAACCTGATCAACGACCTCGCAGGTCGCGGCCAGGGCAATCCGTACTACGCGACGCCGAACTTCTTCGGCAACCCGTTCGGGCACTGGTTCCACCGGCACGTCGTGCCGCACGGCATGACGCCGGGTCAGTAGGAGACGGCGCCGCGGCCGGTGGCCGCGGCGTGCCGCTGCTCGTCCGCTCGGTAACTCGAGCGGACGAGCGGCCCGGCGAAGACCGAGCCGAAGCCGAGCGCCTCGCCCTGCTCGCGCATCCAGGCGAACTCGTCGGGATGCACCCAGCGGTCGATCGGCGCGTGCTTCGCGCTCGGCTGCAGGTACTGGCCGATCGTGACGACGTCGACGCCGTGCGCGCGCAGGTCGCGCAGCGTGTCGACGACCTCGTCGTTCGTCTCGCCGAGCCCGACGATGATCCCGCTCTTCGTCAGCACCGGGTAGTCCGCGAGCTCCTTGGCGCGCTGCAGCAGGTGGAGCGCGCCGTCGTAGCTCGCCTTCGCGCCGCGCATGCGGGCGTGGAGGCGGCGGACGGTCTCGATGTTGTGGTTGAAGACGTCGGGCCGCGCGTCGATCACGGTTGCGAGCGCCTGCTCTTCGACATCCAGGAAGTCGGGCGTCAGCACCTCGATCGTCGCCTCGGGCAGCTTCGCGCGCAGGGCGCGGATCGTGGCCGCGTAGTGGCCGGCGCCGCGGTCGGGGACGTCGTCGCGGTCGACCGAGGTCACGACCACGTGCTCGAGGCTCATCTGCGCTGCCGCCTGAGCGACGCGGAGCGGTTCGAGCGGATCGACCGGCTCGGACGGCTTGCCGGAGTTGACGTAGCAGTAGCGGCAGGCGCGGGTGCAGGTCTCGCCGAGGATCTGGAAGGTCGCCGTGCCGCGGCCCCAGCATTCGGCGATGTTCGGGCAGCGCGCCTCTTCGCAGATCGTGTTGAGGCTCGCGCCGTGGATCAGCTTCTTGACGTCGTAGTAGCGCGTGTTCGTGCTCGGCGCGCGCACCTTCATCCACTCGGGGCGGCGGGGCCGATCGCCGACGGGGAGCGACGTCTCCATGGAGAGAGTCTAGGTTGTGCCGGCGAGCTGAGCGTGCCGGGGCTGCGCCCAGAGGCCGATCTCGTCGCCGGGGAGATCCTCGAGCGCCAGGTCGAAGACCTCCGCGAATGCCGCCTTGGCGGCGGGACGCACCTCGTCGACCGTGAGCGGGCGGCCGATTTCGCGCGCGAGCGTGGTGAACATCGCGTCCTCGAGGCCGCAGGCCGTGATCCAGTCGGTGAACGGCGCCGGGTCGAGGTCGACGTTGAGCGCGTAGCCGTGCGTCGTGATCCAACGGGCGATGTGGACGCCGATCGATCCGAGCTTCCGCGGCGGCCGCTCGAGCCAGATGCCGATCAGGCTCTCGATCCGCGTGGCCTCGATGTCGAAGGCGGCCGCCGTGCGGATCATTGCCTCCTCGAGGTTCTGGCAGTAGGCGCGGACGTCCTTGCCGTGGCGCTTCAGATCCAGGATCGGGTAGCAGACGAGCTGCCCCGGGCCGTGGAACGTCGACTTCCCGCCCCGGTCGGTCTCGACGACAGCGACCGGGGTGTTCTCCGGGATGTGGAGCTCGCCCTCCTCGGTGCGGCGGCCGAGCGTGACCGTCGGCGGATGCTCGAGGAAGAGGATCGTGTCCGGGATCGCCCCCTGTGAGACGGCGGCCGCGAGCGAGCGCTGCAGCTCCCAGGCCTCCAGGTAGTCGACCTGGCCGAGGTTCATCACGTACGCGCCGCGCATGGCCCCACGCTACCGCGCACCCGCGCTCAGCCGTGGGGGAGACGTCGCGCCATGTGGCGCAGGATCGTGCGTTCCTGGGCGGCGCGGAGTGCCTGCCGATTCTCCAGGCTGTCGTCGACGGACACAACCGTACGGCCGCGCCGGAGGGAGACGATGTGGAAGAAGAAGCGGAGGCGCAAGGAGGGGCGGAAGCCCCGCAAGGCGTAGCTCTTGAAGAACACGGCGTCCGTCCAGGTATGGATCCACCGGGCGACGAAGGGAACGCCGGCCTCCGCGACGGGGTAGCTCCCTGCCGACGGGCTCGCGCCGAGCGAGCTCTTGCTGACGATGCCTTCGATGCAGGCGATTCCTGCCGAGCCGAACAGTCGGCGAACGGCGACGCGGGCAGCCGCGGGCGTGCGGAAGACGGCGACCGTGGTCACGGCCGTCGCCACCGATGGGTCGGCGAGAGACGGATCACCGAAGTCCTGCGGCACATCTGCTTCATACGTCCGGATCGAGTACGCCGTTCGTGTGCGTCCCGTACCGGAGCAATCTCGTAGCTTCGGTGTGGCGTCGATTCGCCGCCACCCGGCGGGAAAGTCCGAGGGCCGGCTCTCGGCTGTGGCGGCAATCGCGGAGTCGTCTGCTGCCGACGGCCGCGCGCTACCGGCGGCTCCGGCGACGGTGATCATCGCGACCGTCACGGGGATGAGCCGAGCAGCGCGGGACATGCGGGTCCTTTCGGCATGAACCGCGAGGCGATCCAGAGGCGGCTCCCTCGTTCGGGCGAGGCGCAGAGCGGGTGCTCGTCTCGAGCGATCCGACGGCCAGGGGCTGTCCCCGAGGGAGTCGGGGGCTGTCCCGCCTCAGGCGTTCGCCTCGGCGAGAGCCTTGCGGGCGGCCTCGGCGTCTTTCGGCCGCACGAGGATCCGCTGCCTTCCGCCGCCCGCGACGCCGAGGTTCGTCGTCGCGACCTCGCCGGCGGCGAGGAAGGAGGTCGGGCTGAGGAGCTGCGTCGTCGCGTTGTTGTAGGTCGCCTCGATCCCGTAGCTCTCGAGGTATCCGCAGATCACGGCCGCCTCCGCCTCGGAGGGTGCCGTCGTCACGACGACGGGCTCGCTCAGTAGTCGGCTTCCGTCCAGCTCTCGAGGCGATTGCGCAGGTCGCGGAGGAACTGCGCGCCGTAGGCGCCGTCGACCAGGCGGTGGTCGTAGGTGAGCGTCAGGTTCATCAGCGGCCGGATCGCGATCACGTCGTTGCCGAGCTCGTCCTGCACGACCCAGGGGCGCTTGACGACGGCGTAGGTGCCGAGGATCCCCGTCTGCGGCTGGCTGATCACGGGCGTGCCCATGAACGTGCCGAAGCTGCCCGGATTCGTGATCGTGAAGGTGCCGCCCTGGACGTCGTCGGGGAGGAGCTTCTTCGTCCGCGCGCGCTCGGCGAGATCGGCGATGCCGCGCGCCATGCCGAGGAGGTTGAGGCCCTCGGCGTGCTGGAGCACCGGGACGATCAGGCCCTTGCCCTGCTCGAGCGCGACGGCGAAGCCGAGATTGACGTGGCTCTTCGTGACGATCGACTCGCCCCGGAGCTCCGCGTTCACCCACGGCCACTCGCGCAGCGTCTCGACGGCGGCGCGGGCGATGAAGGCGAGGTAGGTCGGGTTGACGCCGTAGCTCGAGACGAACTCGCCCTTCAGCTTCTCCCGGATCTGCACGACCTTCGACATGTCGACCTCGATCGCGCTCGTCACGTGCGCGGCGGTATCGAGCGAGCGCCGCATGTGCTCGGCGATCCCGCGGCGCATCGCGGTTATCGGCTCGAGCGTCTCGCCCTCCTCGGGCGCCGCCGCAGCGGGGGCGGGAGCAGAAGGCGATGCAACGGGTGGAGCGGGCGGTGCGACCGGCGGCGGTGGCTCAACCGGCTGCGCTGCGACAGGCTCGGGTGTCGGCGCGACGGGCCCCGGCGCCGGCGGCGCAGGTGCAGCCGCGGGCTGCTGCCCCGCCTCGACGGCCGCGAGCATGTCGCCCTTCGTGACGCGTCCGCCGCGGCCGGAGCCGGTCACCGAGGCGGGGTCGATCCCGTGCTCGGCGGCGATCCGCGCGACGACCGGCGAGACGAAGGTGTGGCCCTCTTCGGCGTGCCCGTTCGTCTCGTGTGTGGCCGGGGCTGCGGGCGGAGGCGCCTCGACCGCGACGGTCTCGACGACCGGCTCGGGCTCCGGCGCAGCGACGGGCTCGGGCGTCGGCGCCTCGGGTGCGGCCGCGACGGCTGCACCGATCCGCGCGAGGAGCGTGCCCACGGCGACCGTCTCGCCCTCGGCCACGAGGATCTCGGAGAGCACGCCCGAGCCGGGGGCCGGCACCTCGGTGTCGACCTTGTCGGTCGAGATCTCGAGCAGCGTCTCGTCGGCCGTTACCGGGTCGCCGACCTTCTTCAGCCAGCGTGTGACCGTCCCTTCCGAGACGGACACGCCCATCTGGGGCATGACGACGTCGGCGGAGTCGCTCGCCATCAGTAGTCCGCCAGCTCGCGAATCGCCCGCGCCACATCCGCAGTCTGCGGGATGAAGGCAACCTCGAGCATCGGCGAGAACGGCACGGGAGTATCGGGTGCCGCGATGCGCTTCACCGGCGCGTCGAGGTGCTCGAAGGCGTCCTCGGCGATCGTGGCCGAGATCTCCGCGCCGAAGCCGCCCGTGTGGGTGTCCTCGTGGAGGACGATCGCCTTCGAGGTCTTCTGCACGGAGGCGAGCACTGCCTCGCGGTCCCACGGGAGCACGGAGCGCAGGTCGAGGATCTCGACCGAGACGCCGTCCACCTGGTCGGCGGCCTCCTCGGCCGTGTAGACCATGGCGCCCCAGGTGACGATCGTCAGATCGGTGCCCTCGCGATGGATCCGGGCCTTGCCGATCGGCACCGTGTAGCGCTCGTCGGGCACCTCGCCCTTGATCCGCCGGTAGAGGTGCTTGTGCTCGAAGAAGAGCACCGGGTTCGGATCCTGGATCGCCGAGATCAGAAGGCCCTTCGCGTCCGCGGGCGTCGCCAGGCAGACGCACTTGAGCCCCGGGATGTGGGCGAACGACGACTCGGGGTTCTGCGAGTGGAACGGCCCGCCAGAGAAGCCGCCGCCCGACGGCAGACGCAGCGTGATCGGCACCGGGGTGCCGGCACGCCAGTGCTGCTTCGCGGCGACGGTGACCAGGTGATCCCAGGCGCAGGAGACGAAGTCGGAGAACTGCATCTCGGCGACCGGGCGCATGCCCATGATCGCCGCGCCGGTCGCGCCGCCGACGATCGCCGTCTCCGAGAGCGGTGCGTCGATCACGCGCCACGGCCCGAACTCCTCCTGGAGCCCCTGCGTGACCTTGAAGGCGCCGCCGTAGGCGCCGATGTCCTCGCCGATGAGAAAGACGCGCGGGTCGTGCGCGAGCTCCTGCCGGAGCCCGTCGTTGATCGCCTGGAGGTAGGTCTTCTCGGCCATCGCGTCTACCGGTGGTGCGGCGTCTCGAGCTCGTCGGGCTCGGCGTAGACGCCGTGGAGCAGCGTGGCCGGATCGGGGTGCGGCGACTCCTCGGCGCGGGCGAGCGCGTCGTTGAGCAGGCGCTTGACCGTGCTCGCGATCGCCGCCTCCTCGTCGTCGGTGAAGCCGACGTTCGTGCGCAGCCAGGTGCGGAAGCCGTCGATCGGATCCTTCTCGGCCCAGAGCTCGAACAGCTCCTTGGGGACATACGAGGCGTCGTCGTGCACGGCGTGGCCTTCCATCCGCAGCGTGATGCACTCGATCAACGTCGGTCCGCCGCCGTCGCGCGCCTTCTCGATCGCGCGCTTCGCCTCGCGGTAGACGGCAAGCGTGTCGGTGCCGTCGATGACGACGCCCTCGAAGCCGTAACCGGCGGCGCGGTCGGCGAGGTGCTGCGTCGCGTACTCGAGATGGGTCGGCGTCGAGTAGGCCCACTGGTTGTTGTCGCAGATGAACACGACCGGCAGCTGGCGGACACCGGCGAGGTTCATGCCCTCGTGCGTGTCGCCGCGCGCGGCGGAGCCCTCGCCGAACCAGGTGACGGCCACGCGCCGCTCCTCGCGGATCCGGAAGGCGAGTGCGCAGCCGACGGCGACCGGGAGCATCGCCGGCAGGTGCGAGACCATCGCGATCAGGCCGAGGCGGTCGTCGGCCATGTGGACGTTGCCGTCCCGGCCGCGCGCGGGGCCGTCGATGCGGCCCATGTAGTTCGCGAAGATCCGGAACGGGTCGACGCCGCGGGCGACGTGGACGCCCATGTTGCGGTGGAGCGGCGTCCCGACGTCGTCCGGGCCCATCGCGGTCGCGACCGCCACCGACGAGCCCTCATTGCCGCGGCCGGTGTAGAACGACCCGGGGATCTTCCCCTGCTTGAAGAGGATGTGGCCGCGATCCTCGATGCCACGCGTCACGATGAGGTTGCGATAGATGCCGAGCAGATCCTCTCGATCGAGGCCCCACTCCTGGACGTCCTGGAGGGAGCCTCCCGGCTCGGCGACGCGGGCAGTGGCCATTCCGGATCGGACTCTAACGCGGGCTATCGTCTCCGCGTGGGCAAAGCTTCGGATTGGCTGCGCGAAGAGCGCCGGAAGGTGCTCGGCGACTGGACCGCGATCTGCCTCCGCTGCGGCGGTGCGCGACGCTGGTTCGAGGAGTTCGAGGCAGAGATCCCCGAGAGCTGCGACGCCTGCGGCGGGACGATGCTCCACCGCTGCCCGGCCTGCAGCGCGCCGTTCTCGTCGACGTTCGCGGTCGACTGCGAGGCCTGCGGCGCGCAGCTGCGCGAGCCCGAGCTCTTCGGCACCCCCATCCGCAAGACGACGACGCGAAAGGAGTAGACGCGATGTACTTCGACCCCTACAGCCTCGTGCTGCTGATTCGCCGCGCGGACGCGCCCCTCGTCGACGAGGCCTCGGCCGCCGCGATCCAGGACGCGCACATGGCCTACCTCGCCGACCTGCACGACCTGAAGCACCTCGCCGCGGCGGGCCCCACGGGGATGGGCGACCCGAACGAGGAGATCCGCTACCTCCTGATCCTCCACGTGAGCACCGACGACGCCCGGCGTCTGCTCGAGGCGAATCCGGCCGTGCGGTCGGGCTTCTACGAGATGAAGGTGCTGCCGTGGATCGTCCCCGAGGGCGCGATCAAGTTCAAGTCGGCGGACTTCCCGCGGTCGCTCGCGCAAGCCCGGGGCTGAGCGCCCGGCGCCGTCAGCGCTTGATGGCGGAGAAGCGGATGACGGTCACCGTGTCGGTGTTCGCCACCTCGCGGTTGTAGAGCTGCCCGAGGAACGCCGCCATCTCGTCGAGGCGGCGCACCTCCGGGTTGTCGTGCTCGATCTCGCGGGGCGAGAGCTCGCCGAGCTGCTTGACCTCGACCTTGTCGATCACCGCGTCGAAGACGTGCCGGCGCGGGCCGAAGCGGTTGCCGCAGAGCACCGAGACGATCATGCCCTTCTCGTACTTGCGCGACTTGTCGCCGAGCCGGATCGTCGCGGTCTTGCGGTGCGACCGCAGCTGCGCCTCGACGACGGGCGAGTAGAAGTTGAGCGCAAACGCCGGCACGGCTGACGATCATAGTTCGGTCGAGACATCCGCCAGGCGCTCGACCGCCAGCTGCGCCATCTCGCGCTCCCCGCGGTAGGCGAGGAGTCGCTGCGCGTCGGCGAGCGGGAGCCAGGCGGCTTCGGCGACCTCGTGGCGGAACTCCTCGGGAATCTGGCCGAGCTCGCCGCTCTCGTAGCGGACGAGGAAGAACGAGACGACCTTGAAGACGCGCTCGCCCTTCCAGTTGAACCAGTAGCGGATGTCGCCGAGCTTGCCGACCGTGCTGCCGCCGGCGCCGGTCTCCTCGCGCACCTCGCGCAGCGCGGTCGTCTCTGCCGACTCGCCGGGGTCGATGCGCCCCTTCGGCAGCGCCCACGTCCCGTCGCGCTTGCCCGCCGGGCGGATCGCCGCGACGAGCCAACCGCCGTCGCCGGGCTGCACCAGCACTGCACCGGCCGAGAATTCGCGCCTCATCCGAGAACCTTAGCGCCGAAGGCTTAGATTTGTCGGCCCGGGCCCTTCGGCTTTCGCTATGCTGCGCCTCGCTGGCACTCGGGCACTGTGAGTGCCGATGGTTTGCCATCCACGTTCACCAGACAGATACACGGAGGTCTGAACGCATGAATCTGCAGCCGCTGGGCGATCGCCTGATCGTCGAGCCCCTCGAGGAAGAGACCACCACCATCGGTGGGATCGTCCTTCCCGACACCGCCATCGAGAAGCCGCAGCGCGGCACGGTCGTGGCGGCCGGTCCGGGCGCCCGTAACTCCGACACCGGCGAGCACGTCGCGCTGGACGTCGTCGCGGGCGACGTTGTCGTCTACTCCAAGTACGGCGGCACCGAGATCAAGATCGAAGGCAGTGACTACCTGATCCTGCGCGAGAGCGACGTCCTCGCCAAGGTCAAGGCCTAGGCGTAGAGAGGACACGAAGAGACATGGCACATAAGGAACTGCTGTTCAACGAGGAGGCGCGTCGCGCCCTCCAGCGGGGCGTGGACACCCTGGCCGATGCGGTCAAGGTCACGCTCGGCCCGAAGGGTCGCTACGTCGTGCTCGACAAGAAGTTCGGCGCACCGACGATCACGAACGACGGCGTCACCATCGCCCGTGAGATCGAGGTCGAGGACGTCTTCGAGAACCAGGGCGCCCAGCTCGTCCGCGAGGTCGCCACGGCGACGAACGACGTCGCCGGCGACGGCACCACCACGGCGACCGTGCTTGCCCAGGCGATCGTCCGCGAGGGTCTGAAGAACGTCTCGGCCGGTGCGAACCCGATGGGTCTCAAGCGCGGCATCGAGAAGGCCGTCGGCGCAGTCGTCGAGAACCTGAAGTCGCAGTCGACCGAGGTCGCGGGCAAGGAAGACATCGCCCGCGTCGCCACGATCTCCTCGCGCGAGCGTGAGATCGGCGACGTGATCGCGGACGCGATCGAGAAGGTCGGCAAGGACGGCGTCGTGAACGTCGAGGAGGGCCAGACCTTCGGCCTCGAGCTCGAGTTCACCGAGGGTATGCAGTTCGACAAGGGCTACCTCTCGCCGTACATGGTCAACGACAGCGAGCGGATGGAAGCGGTCCTCAACGACCCGTACATCCTCATCGCGAACCAGAAGCTCGGCGGCATCAAGGATCTCCTGCCGCTGCTCGAGCAGGTCATCCAGGCCGGCAAGCCGCTCCTGATCGTGGCGGAGGACGTCGAGGGCGAGTCGCTCGCGACGATCGTCGTCAACAAGCTGCGTGGCACGTTCCAGGCCGTCGCCGTCAAGGCGCCGGGCTTCGGCGATCGCCGCAAGCGCATGCACGAGGACATCGCGATCCTTTCGGGTGGCGAGGTCATCACCGAGGAGATGGGTCTCAAGCTCGAGAACACGAAGCTCGCTCAGCTCGGCCGGGCCCGCAAGGTCGTCGTCGACAAGGATTCGACGACGGTCATCGACGGTGCCGGTGACGCAGAGGCGATCAAGGCTCGGATCAAGCAGATCAAGGCCGAGATCGAGACCACCGATTCGGACTTCGACCGCGAGAAGCTCCAGGAGCGCCTCGCCAAGCTGTCCGGCGGTGTCGCGGTCGTCAAGGTCGGCGCTGCCACCGAGACCGAGATGAAGGAGAAGAAGCATCGTGTCGAGGACGCGCTCCAGGCGACTCGCGCGGCGCTCGAGGAGGGCATCGTCCCGGGCGGTGGCGTCGCGCTGCTGAACGCGGCCGACTCCGTCCGTGGTCTCGCCGACACGCTCGAGGGCGACGAGAAGACGGGTGCTCAGATCATCCTGCGTGCGCTCGAGGAGCCGCTTCGGCAGCTCGCGACGAACGCCGGTCTCGAGGGCTCGGTCGTCATCAACACCGTGCGCTCGGCGAAGCCGGGCCAGGGTCTGAACGTCGACACGGGCGAAGTCGAGGATCTCGTCAAGAACGGGATCATCGATCCGACGATGGTCACCCGCTCGGCGCTGCAGAATGCCGCGTCGATCGCGAAGAACATCCTCACCACCGAGGCGATCGTTGCCGAGGCGCCGGAGAAGAACGGCGGCGGTGCAGGCGGCGGTATGCCCGACATGTCGGGGATGATGTAAGCCGCGAGCTCGCGGACGTACTGCGAAGGGCCGGCACTCGCCGGCCCTTCGCGTTTAAAGCTTTCTCTTGTAGGGACAGGTCTTCAGAC